>JAEUQQ010000256.1 GCA_016789685.1 Acidobacteriota bacterium
TCGCCTTCGACCGCGGCGGCGTCACCGTCGACGAGCACCTGCGGACGACGAACCGCAGGGTGTTTGCCGCCGGCGACATCTGCACGCCCTACAGGTTCACGCACGCGGCCGACGCGATGGCGCGCATCGCGATCCAGAACGCCCTCTTCTTCGGACGTAAGCGCACCTCGTCGCTGGTCATCCCGTGGAGCACGTTCACGTCGCCCGAGATCGCCCACGTCGGGATGACGGCCGTCGACGCCGCCGCGCACGGCGACCGTGTCGTCACACTCAGGATCGCGCTCGAGGACGTCGATCGGGCCGTGCTGGATGGCGACATCGAGGGCTGTGCACAGGCGTATGTCGACGCGAGGAGCGGGCGCCTGCTCGGCGCGACGATCGTGGCCGCGCGTGCGGGTGACCTGATCGGGGAACTGTCGCTCGCGATGACGGCAGGCCTGCGGATGGACGTGCTGGCACGCACGATTCACCCGTATCCGACCGTTGGCGAGGTCACGAAGAAACTCGGCGATGCGTGGATGCGTCGCAAGGTCACGCCCCGCGTGCGCCAGCTCTTCACGACGATTCTCGGCTGGCGACGGTGACGCGACGGGGTGGTACGTCGAGGGAGCGGCGATGCTACGGCTCGAACGTGAGTCCGGTCGGATCGTCGAACTGCGCCATCACGCCCCATCCCCCGAATACCTCCGAGATCACGATGCGGATCTCGTTCTCGCCTTCCACCAGCGGCAGGTAGACCGACGCCTGGTCGAGGTGGATGAGGCCCTCCTGCCTCGGGAAGTTGAAGCTGTAACGCTGGTCGCCGGAGTACAGAATCTGGCCGTTGAGGAAGACGCTCGCTTCGTCGCTGAAGCCGAGCTTCAGCCGCTTCACGCCTGCGCGTGCGGCTCTGACCGTGAACGATGCGCTCGTTGCGTAGCGGCGCATGCCCGGCGGCACGATCAACGCACGCCCGATGACCACCAGGCCAGACGGATCCGCGGTCACGACCTTTTCCAGGTCCTTCGACCGAGGCGCCGCGGGCAGGGCGCGCACGGGGCCGTCGCCCGGTGAGACGACGGGTCCGAGTCGATAGCTCCTGACCAGCCCCGGCGATGCCGCGACGGGCCGCTCGGCGACCGACGAGAAGTCGAAGCCAATGACATCCGGCTTGATCACCAGGTTCGCAAAGCTCGAGGGCGGTTCGACGTCGCCCTTGATGTTCGCGCCGAGAAACGACCGCAGTCCCACGTACCCGCCGCGGGTCCCGCGCGCGAGTTTCGGCACGATCAGCGCCGGTGTCGTCGAGGCGCCGAGAAACAGCGCCGCCTTCTCACCACTCACGACCAGCCGCACGTGGATCCACTGGCCAGCAGGGATCGCCGCTTCAGCCGTCGCGTCGGGACCGTGGTAGAGCTGCCAGTTGGCCAACCCCTGGTGGTGCCGTTCGTGAACTCGACGTCGGGGCGCGTCGACATGCCCGTGGTGAGTCGGAGCGCCTGTCGCCCGTCCAGAGTGTCCACGCGCGCCCTGGGGTCGCCGTGCTTCCATGCGGGGTCGCTGAACGGCAGGTCTCGAGCGTTCGCGGCGCCGGCGGCCTGGGCGAGAACGAAGACGAGCAGTGCAGTCAGCATGCCACGGATCGTACGAACGACCGCCACGCCTGTGAATGGACGAAACGACCGACGGCTGGTATTTTTCGTGGATCGTCCATGCCCCGGCCGCCGAACGTTCGCCGCATCGACTTCCACCGCACGAAGTACGGACGCGAACTCCTGGTCGACGTCATCCGTGCCCGCGAGATTCCCGGACTCGACGTCGGCGGCGAGCCTCACGTGCTGACGTTCTACGAGATCTTCCTGGTGACATCGGGACACGGCACGTTGCGACTCGACGGACGCACGCATCGCCTGTCATCCGGAAGCGTGTTCTTCACATCACCGGGCCAGCCACGACAGTGGAGCACGCGCGGCATCGACGGGCTGTGCCTCTTCTTCACCGCCGAGTTCGTCGAAGAGTTCTTCCGTGATCCGCTATTCCTGTTCACGCTCCCCTGTTTCCATCGGTCCGACGTGTCGACCCACGTGAAGCTCCGCCTCCGCGAGGCCCGCGCGTTCGCCGAGCGGTTCGGGGCGATGCAGCGTGAGATCCGCTCGCTGCGGGCCGATTCACCACACGCCCTCCGCGCCGCCTTGTACGACACGCTGGTGCAGATCGCCAGGAACTTCGCCGAGCGCAGCGGCGACGCTCCGGCCACCAACCCCACGGCATCCCGCCTTCGACGCCTCATCGAGCGCGATTTCGCGGCGCACCATCGTCCATCGCATTACGCCCGGGCGCTTGGAATCACCGTGGGCCACCTCAACCAGCTGGCGCGGCTTCACCTGGGCCGAAGCGCGGGCGTCGCCATCCGCGAGCGCCTGGCACTCGAAGCGCGGCGTCAGCTCACGTATACCGACCTGACAGCGGCCGACGTGGGCTTCGCCCTGGGTTTCGAGGACCCTGCGTACTTCTCGAGGTTTTTCCGGCGCGCGACCTCCATGTCGCCCACCGAGTATCGCCGCGCGCGCAGGCGCGAGAGGGCAACCTGAGGCGGGCTACTTCTCCATCGATCGAAACTCGGGGAGATTGGCGCGAACGATCTCGCGGAGCACTGTCCGTTCTGCGCCGACACTACAGTCCGCGCGATCATCGTCGGAACACCGCGGCGACCGATCCGGGCGCTAGTGGGCGGTCAGCGCGCCCGACCTCCCCGCAGCCTCCTCAGGCTTGGCCGACAGCACGAAGGCCGCGATCGACGCCGGCACGGGCGTGTCGTGCACCACGACCACCGGCAGCAGCCGCGTGATGGCGATGAAGACAGCCACGCCGATGGCAGCCATGCCCACCGTGAACGAGATCTCGCCCCACGACGGCCAGTAACTGAACGACTCGCCGGCGTTGTAGCAGGTGAGGAAGGCGTCGACCCGCCAGAGCGCGCCCGCCGTCACCGCAGACAGCGCGGCCACGAATCGGGCGCGGCTGTTCTCGACCCGCCCGGTCAGGAAGACGAAGGCGGGGAGGAGGAACAGCGCCATCTCGAGCACGAAGACGATGAGGTAGAAGTCGGGGACGGCCAGGAAGTCCAGCTTCCCCGCCGCCATGAGATCGGCGACGCGCAGCCCGGCAAAGAGGACCAGCAGGCCACCGTTCACCCGGCACATGTCCACGAGCAACTCGTGGTCGTGCCGCGCGTTCCACGACTGCTTCATCATGGCGGTGAGGACCACCACCGTGCCCAGCCCCATGGCCAGGCACGAGACCAGCGCCAGCAGCGGCAGCAGTGTTGTGTGCCAGAGCGGGTGCAGCTTGGGACCGGCCACGATCATCAGCCCGCCCAGCGAACTCTGGTGCATCGTCGGCAGGAGCATGGCCAGCGCGATGATGTAGGGCATCGCGCGCGCCAGCCGCTGGCCCCAGCGCCGGCCGAACGCCGACCATCGCGGGTGCCGGCTCGTGGCAGCCCGGTCGAGCGCGGCCGGCAGCATCTCGATCCAGAGCACACACACGTAGCCCATCACGCAGATCGCCACCTCGAGCAGCACCGACGAGAGGTTCCACATGGGCGGCATGGCCAGCCAGTACATGTTCCAGGGCCGGCCCAGGGCGACCATGATCGAGGCGCCGCCTAGCGAGTACGCGATGGCGCCCACGAGCACCGAGGGCCGTACCAGCGGATGGTACTCGCCGCGGTTGAGGAGGTAGCAGAGCAGGCCGACGGAGTAGGCACCCGCGCCGATCCCGGTGAAGACGACGACGTTGACGGGCTCCCAGATGCCCCAGGCGTAGCCGTCGTTCATGTTGCTGACCGCGCCGAGGCCCGCCACGAAGCGCCAGATGATGACGCCTTCGGCGATGCCGAAGAGCGCCAGCAGCGTGACCATGCCGCGGTCGAGCAGGGGGCCGCCGATCGGCCTGGGGTGTGGATGGTGGTTCATTTCGAATCCTCGCCGTGATGAGCCGACTCGTCCTCGGCGCGCCTGCGGTTGCGCCGGATGATGGCGGCCGCGCCGGCGTAGAGGGCGATGGGAGTCAGGCCATGCAGGTAGGGCGCATGCGAGACCGACTCCGAGAGACTCGCCGGCGACTCGCTGGGCATGTCGGGCAGGCCCAGATCCTGGAACGACACCCCAGCGGCGGCCAGGTACAACGACTGGGTGCCGCCGCCATCGCTCTCGCCGTAGACGCGGGGCTCGTATCTGCCCGGCTCGGCCGAGATGCGACGCCAGGCCTCGGCCAGCAGGTCGGCGCGGCGGCCGAACACCACCGCCTCGGCCGGGCAGACCTCGGCGCAGGCGGGATTGGCGACAGACAGGGGGCCATCGTGCGTGGGATCGGCGCGGTGCCGGCAGAGTTCGCACTTCACGATGCGCGGATTCGCCGCGAGCCACTCGAACTTGGGAATCGAGAAGGCGCAGGCGATCTCGCAGTAGCGGCAGCCCAGGCAGAGATCCGGATCCCAGACGACGATGCCGGTGCCCTTGGGCTCGCCGGGCACGCGCTTGCTGTTGCCCTGCTTGTGGAGCGCGCCCAGCATGCAGGCCGATACGCACGACGGATCCACGCAGTGCATGCACTGCCGCTTCACGAAGGCGGTCGAGGCCCCGGCGGCCGAGGGCTGCCTGAGGTTGCGCGTCTTCACGACGTTCCTGGTGGTGCAGTCGAGTTCCGTCGGCTCGCCATCCCAGGGCACGCCATTCGACTCCTTGCACGCCGCCACGCAACCACCGCAGCCGATGCAACGGGTGGAGTCGTACAGCAGCCCCACCGCGTCGGGTTCAGCCACGACGCGGGGCCGGGCCTCGGCTCGACTGGGAAGCGCGGCCGCGGTCGCCGCGACGGCCACGCCAAACAAGGCGCGACGGGAGATCGTGAGGGCCATCAGCGCCTCGGGACTGGTGGGTAGACGGTGATGAGGTACTGGGCCAGGGCAAACATGGCCACCCACAGTCCCACGGAGCCGAAGAAGGCGGCACGGTGGAACGCGTCATCGTCGATCGGGCCCAGGGCGGCGCGGCCCGCCAGCAGCAGCGGCACGACCACGGGGAGGGCGAGAATGCCGACGACACAGCACTTCACGGAGAGAACGGCCCAGGAGGGCGGCGCCTTGGGGGCGGGGGCGGGCATGAGTCGGAACTGGTGGGCGAACATCTGAAAGCCTCGCTTCCTGCGGATACGAACACCGCTCTCCGGTGGAGCAAGGCGACGGCCATGTGCGGAATGGCGGGAAATGCCCGAATACCTGGGAAAACAGTGGCAACGAGTGCGCGGCGGGTGCTAAGTCCGTTTGCAGGTGTTAACGGACCTGGCACCCTGCGCCTGCACGACGTGGGAGGGTGAACGATGACTGGCGCCTACGCGCCTGGAGCGCGCTCGGCGGCCGACGGCTCGGCTTCGATCCTCAGCCGCTTCAACTTGGCGAGGAGTCCGACCCGGGAGATGCCCAGGATGCGGGCGGCGGCGCTGCGGTTGCCGCTGGTGTAGCTCATCACCGCGCGAATGTGCTCGTCTTCGAGGTCGGCCAGCGTCCTGCGTACGTCCCTCGGCGCCCGCGGCCCGGTGTGGGTGACCGCCGCGCGGACGTGCGCGGGCAGCGACGACAGGCCCAGCACCGGGCCCGTCTCGAGGACGACCGCGCCGGCGATCACGTTCTCGAGCTCGCGCAGGTTCCCCGGGAAGTCGTAGGCCTCGAGCACCTCCATCACCGGCTCCGAGATGGACTGGATGGCCTTGTCGTTCTGGCGGCAATAGCGGTCGAGGAAGAAGTAGGCGAGCAACTCCACGTCGCCGCGCCGCTCGCGCAGTGGCGGCACGACGATGGTCGAGATCGAGACGCGGTAGTAGAGGTCGCTGCGGAACCTCCCTGCCTCGATCTCCCGCTCGAGGTCCTTGTTGGTGGCAGAAATCAGGCGCACGTCGGCCTCGCGCTTCCGGGTCGAGCCGAGCCGGTAGTACTCGCCGCTCTGCAGCGCCCGCAGCAGCTTGCCCTGCACCGAGAGCTCGACGTCGCCAATCTCGTCGAGAAACAGCGTCCCGCCGTCGGCCTCCTCGAAGATGCCGGGCCGGGCCGCGTCGGCGCCGGTGAACGCCCCGCGCTCGTGGCCGAAGAACTGCGCCTCGAACAGCGACGAGGCAAAGGCGGCGGCGTTGACGGGGATGAAGGGCTTGCCGGCCCGGGTCCCGAGCTGGTGAACGGCGCGCGCCACCAGTTCCTTCCCGGTGCCGCTCTCGCCCCGGATCAGCACGCTGTTGTTGCTCAGGGCGATCCGCTCCACGTCGCCCAGCGTGCGCATGAGCGCC
The DNA here is from genome assembly GCA_016789685.1 of Acidobacteriota bacterium. GTDB lineage: Bacteria > Acidobacteriota > Vicinamibacteria > Vicinamibacterales > JAFNAJ01 > JAEUQQ01. The sequence goes on from JAEUQQ010000256.1 coordinate 6,319, forward strand.
TTGTCCTGCGTCACGAAGTCCTTGAAGACCTCGCGGAAGCGCGGGCCCGCCGTCCCGCTGGCCTGCAGCTGGTGCAGCTCACCGCGGCGGCGCGAGCCTTCCAGGGCGCGGTCGAGGCAGGTCACCAGTCGCTCGTTGTTCACCGGCTTGCAGAGGTAGTCGAAGGCGCCGAGTTTCATCGACTCGACGGCGAGCTCCACGTCGCCCACGCCGGTGATCACCACCACCGCCACGTCGGGGTGGTGGCGCCGGATGTGGCTGAGCACTTCTCGCCCGTGCACCACCGGCATGTCCATGTCGAGCAGCACCAGGTCGAACTGGCCAGTGGCGAGGCGGTCGGCGGCCAGGGTGCTGTCGGCCAGCACCTGGGTCTCGTAGCGCCCGGTCTGCGCCAGAAGCGTCTCGAAGCAGTTCAGGATCGCCCGGTCGTCGTCGAGAATCAGTATGCGGTTCACGCAGCGCCGGCTCCCTTGACCGGCAGGAGAAAGCGGAAAATCGTCCCCTGGCCCACCTCGCTCTCCACCTCGATCCGACCGCGATGCTGCTTCACGATCTCGTCGATGATGGCGAGCCCCAGCCCGGTGCCGCCCGAGGCCTGGCGGGTGGTGAAGAAGGGGTCGAAGATCAGGTCGCGGTGCTCGGGCGCGATGCCGCACCCGTTGTCCTCGACGGTGAACTCGATGGTCTTGCCGCCCCGGGCCGGATGGGCACGCACCGCAATGTGGCCCGAGCCGTCGCCAGGGAGTGCCTGGAGCGCGTTCTCGAGCGCGTTCACCACCACCTGCTGGAGCTGGGCGGCGTTACCCTGCATTGCGGGCAGTGCCGGATCGAGGTCCTGGTCGACGCGGTAGTGCTTGAGCCGGTTGTGGAGGAGCCGCGTGGCGGCCCGGATCACCGCCGCGAGGTCCACGTGCTGATCGAGCCGTCCCTCGTCTTGCCGCGCATAGGCCCGCAGTTCGCGGACGATGATGCCGATGCGGTCGGCACCGTCGCTCAGGTCCTTCAACAGCACTGGGACCTGCTTGCGGAAGAACGGGTAGTCGAGCCGCGCGAGGCGCAGGTCGGGCCGGCGCCCGGCCTCGGCGTCCAGGATGGGCAAGACGTCTCCGAAGGCCTCGGAGAGCAGGCCCATGTTGCCGTGGATGAACTGGATGGGGTTGTTGATCTCGTGGGCGATGCCGGCCACCAGTCGGCCCAGCGACGCGTGCTTCTCGGTCTGCACCAGCTGCATCTGTTTCTCTGAGAGGCTCGTGAGCGCCTCTTCGAGCTGACGCTCGCGGGTTCGCAGCCCGCGCACGATGGTGCTGGTGATGGCCATCGACGCACTCATGGTGACGAGCAGCGAGAGGGCCAGCACCGCCCGGAACGGGGCCTGCGCGCCGGCCACGGCCGAGACGGCGGTGAGGGCGTCGCTGGGCACGACCGCGCCCCACTCCGGCACGACCAGCGAGAGGAACAATCCGAAGGCGCCAGCCCCGATCAACAGCGCGGCGCGCCTCGGGAGGAACATCACACCGGCGTTCGCGTGGATGAGATAGAGGCAGACGAGCGGGCTCGTGCCGCCTCCCATGAAGTGCAGGAGCACGGTGAGGGCGACGAGGTCGAGGCCGATCTGCAGGCCTGCCTCGATGGCGCCGCCGGCCGGATCCGGGCTCGTTCGCCGCTGGTAGCGGTGGTATGCGGCGAACACGACGTTGTACGAAGCGATGACCACCGCGACGGCCAGGGTCTTGCCGACGGCCAGCGCGATTCCGAAGACGTTGACCGCGACGACGACGGCGAGCACGAGCCCGCAGACGAAGAGCCAGCGCACGCGGATGAACCAGCCCAGCAGCCGCCGGAGTTCGGACACGCGCGGCGGCTCGGGCCTGGCGGGTTCTCCGCCGGCCGACGGCGGGGTCGGCCCGAATACGGCGGCACCGGCACGGCTCCTCCGCCCGGGCGCACGCTTCAACGAACGCAGGAAGCCGCCTCCCGGGTAGGCCACCGCGTTATAGACAGGCGTATGGAACTGTGTGTCGACGCTCACCGACGAACAACCGTTTCTGCTCGGTGAAAACTGACCAGGGCTGGGACGCCGGCGCATGTGTGCGGCCGGTCGATGGTGATTCTATACCCCCGTGACGGGGTGGCGTCGAGTCCCCCTCGCGCGCGGCGAGGGCAGGCCCGTTCGCCAAGGGCCGACCGACACAGCGGCGACATGGTGCCGGTCTCGGGCCGCGTGGTCGATCGATGGCCACGTACTCGTATATGTGAGGCAGCTGATGCTGATTCCCGACCTGATGCTGCTGTCCGTAGTGCTGGCCCTGGCCGCCTGGCGACGTTTCGCGCCAGCCCGGCGACCCGGGCTGCGAGTCGCGGCCGTCGCCCTGGGTGTCGTGGTCGCGGCCGCGCAATGGGCCCTCTGCGGCTTCACCTGGCAGGATCTGCCGGCATACCTCCTGCTGGCCCTGAGCGCACTGCCGCCGATACGGACGGGTGCCGTACTGCGCCGGGTCGGCCGGCTGATCTTCGTTGGCATCGCCGTCGCCGTCATCGGCGTCTGGATCCTGCCCGCGGTCCCGACGCTGCCGCAGCTCGACGGCCGCTACCCTGTCGCGACCCAGGTCTACCGCTGGACCGATGCCGCGCGCGACGAACCACACACGTCGGATCCCGCCGATCGGCGCAGCGTGATCGCGCAGGCCTGGTATCCGACGATGCGCAACGAGCATTCACGCGAGATCGCCCGCCTCGCCTACATCGACGGCAGCGGCGACATGCCGGCCCAGGTGAGCGTCATGCCCGGCTTCCTGCTGCGGCGCTACGGCCAGATCGACACCCATGCCGAGCACCAGGCGCCGCTCGCGCCCAGCGATCGTCCCTGGCCGGTGGTGATCTTCTCGCCGGGCTATGGCGCGCCCCGCGCGGTCTACACCGGGCTTGCGACCCGGCTCGCCAGCCGCGGCTTCGTCGTCTTCACGCTTGACCACCCGTACGAGTCGGCGGTGACCGAGCTTCCAGACGGCCGGGTGGTCGGAACCCGGGAGATCTTCCTGCCGGGTGACCGGGGCCGCATCAGTTACATGGTCCGCCAGCAGGTCGTGAGGACCGCCGACGTGCGTTTCGTGATCGACCAGCTCGCGCATCCGGACGCGCTGTCGCCGCCGCTGCGCGGTGGCCGGATCGACGCCTCGACGGTCGCCGTCATCGGCCACTCGTTCGGCGGCGCGGCCGCGATCGCGGCGTTGAGCGAAGACCCGCGCGTCGTGGCCGCCGCCAACATCGACGGCACACCGTATGGCGACCTGCCGGATCGCCAGTTGACCCGGCCCTTCCTGCTGCTGCAGAGCGACCAGGCCGAGACGCACCACGGCGACTTCTTCATCAACGGCAACGGGAAGCTGCTCGCCCGCATGACCGCGCCCGGCTTCCGCTACGAGATCAAGCACGCCAACCACTACAGCTTCACCGACGCGCCGTTCTTCTTCGCACCGCCAGGCCGCTGGCTACTGGCGCAGGTAATCGGAGGAGGACGAGGTCCGGCGGCCACTCACCAGGCGACGGCCGATATCCTGGCGGCCTTCCTCGGCGGTCGGCTCACGGGCGCGGCGTCAGATCTGGCTGCGGCGGCCGCCCGCTACCCGAACGTGCCGGGCGGTGCCGTGGAGCACACGTCGCGCGGCGCGGCGTCGGCCGCGGAGAGGTAGACGCGGCGCCGCCGAGCCGATGACCGACCCGCGGGCTCCTTCGCCATCGATCGAAGCTCGCGGAGGTTGGCGCGGACGATCTCGCGGAGCTCAGGTGACCAGCCTGGCAGCTGCCTGGATCTCGTCGGGCGACATGTCGCGCAGCACCGAGGTAATCCCCCATTCATGGCCAAACGGATCACGGACGCGCGCGAATCGCTCGCCCCAGAACGCGTCCGTGGGTTCCATCAAGACCGTCGCCCCGTGCGCCTTCATGGTTGCGACCATCGCGTCGCAGTTGTCGACGTAGAGGTGAATTGCAACGGTCGTGGCACCAAGGTGTGTTGGACTCGGGGTGCCGCCGTGCTCCGGCAGTTCTTCGCTGACGAAGAACCGTGACGTCCCCACCCGGAACTCGCAGTGCATCACGCGCCCATCCGGCATGGTGAGCACGAGGCGCGGTGCAACGCCGAACACGGCGCTGTAGAAGTCCACGGCCCCTGCCGCACCGGTGATGCTCAGATACGGAACGAACTCGCATGTCGGCGTCGAGGTCATGCCACAGGTTACCGGGTTTGCCCCGTCGCCATCACGGGTCGCCACCGACCGGTCACACTGCGGAACCTCTGCGGCTCGGCAGTCGTCACGACCCGGCATGCCAAGTGGAGCCCTTCGTGCCCGATCGAGGCGGGAGCCTGTGTCGAGCGCCGCCTTGCAGTACACCCTCGCCGCCATCCTTTTCGCGCTGCCCGGCCTTGGCCGCGCCATGGCACAGGCACCGGCGCCCGTTGCGGGTGCCACGTCCGCGCAGCCTGCCGGGGGATTCGGCGACGTCCCCGCGGCCATTCAGGACGCGATGCGACGATGGCTCTTCGACCCGGGCCTGCTTCAGGCGCCCGCGTTCGTGGCGATTGAGGCGCGGGTCGCCGACATCGGCGGCCGGGCGAACACCCGCGAGGAGTTCGTGCGCGAGTTCAACGACGTGTGGCGTGCGGGTCCGATCTCGCACGTGCAGCTCCAGGTCGCCAGGGCCACCGCCGCCGAAACGGCGACGTATCTCGATGCGATGCGCATGGGCGGACGCGGGGCTCGCCTCGAGTGGAGGGGCGAGGTGGCGATTCTGAGCGTCACGACCATGATGGGTGTGGACACGATCGAGCAGATCGATGCCGCGTTCGCCGAGATCGTCGGCAGGCCGGCGCGCGCCGTGATCGTGGATCTGCGGGCCAACGAGGGAGGGGCGTTTGCGGGCGTCTCACTGGTCGGACACCTGATCGCGGCCCCTGTCGATGCTGGCGCGTTCGTCTCGCAGAAGTGGGCGCGGGAGATGGCGCGGCCGCCGGTGCGTGCCGACGCGGACGTCGCGCCGTGGACCGGCCGCTCGCTGGCGGCGTTCTGGCGTGACGTGCAGGATCATCGCCTCACGCGCATCCAGTTCACGCCGCTGGCGCCGCACTACGCGGGGCCCGTGTTCGTGCTCGTCAGCGGCAAGACGGCGAGCGCCGCCGAGATGACGGTCGACGCGTTGCAGGCTGCCGGCCGGGCCACCGTGATCGGCGAACGCACGGCTGGCCGCATGCTTTCGCAGAAGATGTACGACCTTCCGCACGGGCTCCAGCTCTGGCTTCCGATCGCGGACTACTACTCGTGGGCACGTGGGCGGCTCGAGGGCATCGGTATCACCCCGGACGTGCCGGCTGGTGCGGCGGCGGCGATGGACGTCGCCTTCGGCCGAATCGCGGCGAAGTGACGCAGGGCGGAACGCGCCGTTGACAATGAGCTGGTGAAGGAGCGAAGCGGAGTTGTTGCGTGTGGTCTCGGGGCGATGCTCGTGTGGTCGGCCGCGCGTCTGACGAAGGGTGCCTCGGCTACGGCCGCACGATCACGTTCCCCCGTTTGCGCCCGCTGTCGACGAGCCGGTAAGCGTCGCCGATGTGATCCAGGGGGAATGTGCGATCGACCACGACGGTCAGCTCGTTCGACGCCACGCGCTGAAGCAGCCACGCGAAGTCGGCCGCCCGCTCGGGTCCCGATCCGGTCACGACGCCACGACGAGCGCGCAGCGTGTCCCACAGACTCGCGACGGCCAGCACGAGCACGCCGCCGTCGCGCAGCAGCCGGCGACCCGACGCCATCGAGAGATTGCCGACGGCATCGAACACGACGTCGAAACGCTCGGGCGCGTTGGTGATGTCATCGATGGCGTAGTCGATGACCCGTCCGGCGCCGAGGCCTCTGACAAATTCGGCATTGCGGGCACTGGTGACGCCTGTCACCGTCGCTCCGAAGTGCCTGGCCAATTGCACGGCGTTCGAGCCCACGGCGCCAGACGCGCCGTTGACCAGCACCCTCGTGCCTGGCCGTACCGACGCCTTGTCACGGAGGAAGTAGAGGGCGGTCGAGCCGCCAAAGAGCAGGCCCGCCGCATCCGAATGACTCACGCCACTCGGCACGGCAGCCACCCTCCCGGCCGCGACACGGACGTACTCGGCGTGCGCCCCCATCGACAGGCCGGTCATGCCGCACACGGCGTGTCCTGGCGCGACATCGGCCACGCCCGGGCCCACGTCCTCGACAACGCCAGAGAAGACCCAGCCAAGGATGGGTCGCCGCGGGCGCCGCAGACCGAAGGCCAACCGCGCCGGCAGTCCGAATCCTGGAGGGAACCGCGCGCCGCGGATGCGCGCGTCGCCAGACGTCACCGCAGCGGCGACCACGCGCACCAGCACCTCGCCCTTGCGTGGACTCGGCCTCGGCACCTCCACGACGCGCGCGACGTCCGGTGGACCGTATCTGTCGACGATCACCGCTCGCATCGTCGCCACCTCGCGCCTCCGTGGTACTGGTGTCATGGGCATCAGAATCGGAAGCGTACGCCGATCGTCGGCAGGAGCGGAATTGACCCGATGGGCTTCTCGACCACGCGCGGGCGGTCAGACGTCGGATCGTACTCGAGCCGCGGGTCGAGCGCTGATGCGTTCCTGCGATTCAGCAGGTTCAGGGCTTCGGCGTATACCTCCCACCGTCCGGTCGTCGCCCGAGGGCGCCAGGTCACGCGGAGGTCCACGCGGGCGAACACGGGAAGACGCGAATTGCGAAGGTCGGCTACCGTGCCCAGGTCGGGCGCGTAGACGAGCAGGCCGGCTGCGTCGCGTCGCGGCACCAGTTCGTCGGTATTGCCATCGAGATCGCCGTCGCCGCGGTCCTCGATGCTCACCACCCGCACACCGCGGGGCGCCGTGTAGGGGAATCCGGACGCCAGTCGCGCCGTCGTCCCGATCGACCAGCGTGGGGTCAGCTGGAGGGCGCCGACCGCGGTGAACGCATGGCGGCGGTCGTAGTCGAACGGATACTCACGTCCGTACGCTTCGCGTATCGCGCGCCCCCACGTGTAGCTGGCCCAGCCGCTCACACGCGCACCCGACGTCCGAGAGACCATGACGTCGAATCCGTGGGCGCGGCCGGCGCCGCTGTTCGTTGGCACCACGGTGATGGACGGTGCTGACGGGACGTGGTGGAGGAGCTCGGAGGGAAAGTCGTACTGCGACACCCGCGCCAGGCGCTCGTCCTCGCGTTCGAGCCGCCCGATGAGGAGGTCGTCGAGCCGTCGTCGGTACGCGTCGGCCTTGAGGGTGAAGCCGCGCGGCAGACGCTGTTCGACCGCCACCGACGTCAGCCAGGCGCGTTCGCTCGAGAGACGACCAGCCTCCGCATGGGTCAGGTCCAGCATGTAGTCACTGTTCGACAGCTTCTCGTAGCCGGGGCTCTGGGTGTACATCCCGGTCGTCGTCGTGACCGTCGTGCCGTGCCTGCCTGCCCACGAGACGGTCGCCCGGGGCGAAATCGTCGTCCTGCGCGTGATCGACGATCGGTCGAACCGGACACCAGCCTGGATGGTGAGGTCCGGGCGCGCATGCCACGTGTCCTGGAGCCACGCGCCGCCGCGTGAGGAGTCAGGTGTCGACAGCAGGAGATCGGGCAGACCCGATCCGCCCTGGACGCTCGACCCGTTGGCCGCGATCGGATTGCGGTCGCCCGTGAACGCAAAGCGCAGCCGCGTGGTCAGCGCGTGAACGTCGATGCCGGCATCGATGGCGTGGGCGCCCACGACCCAGCCGAGCTCCTGGCGAAACGACCGGTCGTCGATGCGAAGCCCGTAGTCGAACCCGCTGTTGAGCAGCGGGGGATCGTCGTCGCTCGGGCTGTTCGACCGCAGGTTGCCGCTGTCGATGGCGAGGCCGAAGCCGAACCGCGCATGTGTCCGCGACCATCCGAGCGTGCTCCGCGATGTGGCGGTGCGGCCGATCGGCAGTTCCAGGCGCGTCCAGCCAAGATCGTTGGCGGTGTCGTCGCGAAAACTGCCCATGACCTTCTCCTCGTCGAGCGTCACGCTGGCGGCCTGACGACTCCGCAGTCCGAACAACGTGACACGTGAGCGGTCGGTGGGCAACCACTGTCCGCGGGCCTGTAGATCCTGGAAGCCCGGCAAACCCTGGTCGACGAAGCGCTCGGCGACGAGGTCGTAGTACGTCCGCCGCGCCGTCGCGAGCCAGGATCCGCGAGTGCGGCCTGGCAGTCCCCCTTCCAGCACGACGTTGCCGTCGGTCGCGCTGAGCGCAGCCGTGCCGCCGACGCGCCCGGCGCGTCCGTCGCGGTTCTCGACCACCAGGAGGCTGGCGAGCCGGTCGCCATACTTCACGCTGAAGCCACCGGTGGCCAGCTCGAACTTGTGGATCGTCTCCGGGTTGAAGGCGCTTGCCAGCCCGAAGAGCCGAAACGGATCGTGGACCTCCACGCCGTCCATCATCGTCAGGTTCTGGTCGGGAGTTCCGCCTCGGACGGCGAGACGGCTGCCGAGTTCGTCGGCCGCCACGACACCGGGCAGGGTCTGCAACGTCCGGAACACGTTGTCGAGTGCGCCCGGGGTCGCCAGCACATCGACCGGCCGCACGGCCTCCGCCGCGGGTGAGCTCGTTGGAGCGCCGGCCACGACGTCGAGGCGTTCGGCGTAGCCGGTCTCGGCGGCGAGTGCGAACTCCAGGTCCAGCGTGGGTCGCTGGCTCGCGTCGACGACGGCGCTGGTGGGATGGTAGCCATGGGCCGACACGACCAGCCTCACGGTTCCGGCCGACGCGTCGAGCGCGAAGCGCCCGTCGGCCGTGGTCGTGGCGGTCTCGAGGCCAGCGGTAAGATGTGCACCGGCGATCGGCCGTCCGGTGGCCACGTCGACGACGACGCCGGTCACCCGAACGACGGGCGCTGGCGTCTGCGGCGAGGCGGGCTGGGCGCCGCGGCGGGTGCCGGCGTGGGCCGTGGCCGGATCGCCACAGGCCAGGAGGCAACAGAACGACAGGAACAGGGCATGCGACATTGGAACGACGTCCTTCCGGGGCGTGGCGCTATGAACTTACGGTGTAAGTCAACAGGATCTGTTCTATACCTTACGGTGTAAGTATGTCAAGGTTCCGTCCAGGCACGCGTTCTTCGCCACGACGTGGCGCCAAGGCCGTCCGGCCTCGCACTCGCTCGCCCCTGAGCCGCGATCGGGTGCTGTCGACGGCGGTGCGCCTGGCCGACCGCGGGGGGCTCGAGTCGCTGTCGATGCGGAAGCTGGCCGTGGCGCTGCGGGTCGAGGCGATGTCGCTCTACCACCACGTCGCCAGCCGCGACGACCTCCTCGACGGCATGGTCGAACGGATCGTGTCGGAGATCGAGGCCCCTGAGCCTGGCGCGCCCTGGAAGGACGCCATGCGACGCCGGGCCGTCTCGGCCCATGCCGTCTTGCGGCGTCATCCGTGGGCCACGGTGCTCCTCGTGTCACGGATCAACGTCGGCCCCGCGATGCTGCACTACATCAATGCCACCGTGGGCTGTCTGCTGCAGGCTGGCTTCTCGTACGCGTTGACCGATCGCGCATGGAACGCCCTCGACTGCCACATCTACGGGTTCACGCTGCAGGAACAGCACTTCCCGGTCGATCCCGAGGACTATGCCAGCGCCGCGCGGAGCTTTCTGCCGATGCTCTCGCCGGAGGAGCACCCGTACATGCGCGAGATCGCCGAGAAGGTGGCGGACGGCTCGCACGATGGGCGGATGGACTTCGGGTTCGGGCTGGAGCTCATCCTCGACGGCCTCGAGCGACTGCTCGGCGCGCCGCGCGCCGGCTGAGGCCCGCTGCCACGTACCTCGGCAGCGTCGCGCGGCCTCGTCCTGTCGACCGCCGGCGACCACAGATGGGCACGCGAGATAGAGGCACGTATTGAACACGTGGAGCCGGCGCGCCAGAGCGCCGCCGGCGCGACGGCGGCTCGCGACATGCTCGACAGCGACACCTGTTCGTACGTCATGAAGCGCTCGCACCCGCTGGTGCTGAAGCGGCTTCAGAGCCTGCCGGTCAGCGAGGTCTGTATGTCCGTCGTCACGAAGGCCGAACTGCTCTACGGCGTCGAGGTGTCGCCGAAACACGCGCAGGCCGCTGCCGCGCTGGCGGCATTCTTTCCCCATGTCGAGGTGCGCGTTCTGGACGAGGACGCCGCCGTGCACTTACGCGGAGATCCGCGCGGACCTGAAGAAGCGAGGCGCGATGATCGGCGCCAACGACCTGTTCATTGCGGCGCACGCGCGAGCGCTGGGCCTCACGCTCGTCACGAACAACACGGCGGAGTTCGAGCGCGTGAAGGGACTGACCGTGGAGAACTGGACGCTGCCGCATCGGAGGAGGTAGCCGGCGGCCACGCGAACGGTGCCTGCAACGACGCCGACGGGGCCTTCGGGTGTGCCGCTGCGGCCGGCTGGGCGGCAGGTCAATGCGATCGCGCGGAACTACTACCTGACGACAGCGCAGTTCCTGTTGAAAGACCACTCACCTCGCTAGAGCGGGTAGACCTCGCTGGTCGTCATCGCCGACGCACGTCTCGTCGCGCGGCGCGTCGCACGGAAGCCGCCGCACGATTGAGGGCCGTGTCGAAGCTCGAGAACTCCACCGATGACCCGTCTGCCGTTCGCAGCAGCGCCATGAACGACGCCAGGTGGATCGCGTCGAATCCTCGCAGCCGATGGCGCTCGGCCACCTCTCCAGCTTCCCGACACACGGTCGGCGTTGCGCTCACGGCGAGGTAGTTGGACCAGTCGATGTCCACGGCTCGCTTCGCCGCCCTGAAATGGGCCGGCGACAACGACCCGTCGCGATGTCGACGGGCGAGGGCCGCCCGCATCTCTGGATACGCGACATCCGAGGTCGCCGCGACGTTCGCGCTCGCGAGCAGTGCGCGTACGTCGGCGGTGCCAGCCTCCTCGATGTACAGCTTCACCAGGCTGCTGGTGTCGAGGTAGAGGATCACCGGCGATCGTCCAGCACGGTGGCGGCCATCGAGGGTCCGTGCGTCACGGCGAGGCCGCTTGCCCCCCGAGGCTTGCCACCCGACCACATGGCGCGCCCGTCGGCCACCAGTTGCCGCGCCCAGGCGTGCTCGGCCGCTTCTGGCGTGGGCATCACCGGGCTGATCGTGGCCACGTCGCGGCCACGGTCAGTGACGAGTAGACGAGCCCCCGCGCGGACGCGCCGCAGATGCCTGCTGAGGTGGGCTTTCAGGTCGCGGATGCCGACGGTCTCCATGGGCGCTCCAATGTAGTCACAACGATAGCATGATGTGACTACACATGTCACACACGGTCCGGCGGTCGATGGCACGACGAGGTGCCGACCGTCGAAGTCGGCTGGGCCGTGAAGGCGTCGGCCTCCCTGCGAAACACCGCATCGATGGCGGTCCGAACGTGCACCCTGTCCGCGCCAGGTTCGACATGCGTGACCGCCGTGCCGAGCCGACGCGCGGCGGCGAGGAAGACGTCGCGACGATCGGCATCGCTCGCTGCGATCACCTGGTCGAACGCGGCATTCATCATGGACGTGCTCCGGCAGCGTCGCGCCGTGCGGCACGGCGGGGCCGTCGCATCGTCGCCCCTTCGTCGGGGACGGTCGCGCGGCGCCCATCCGCCAGCAGTTCGCGGACCACCTCCTGCATCCACGCCGGCAGCGTCGTGATCCCGGTGCGCAGATCGTCCCTGAGCGCGCGACCCTGGCGGGATCCGTCGAGCAGGTCTGACAACCGTCTCAGCACCGGCACCCGGTCGGTCGGCAAGGTGTCCTTGAGCCAGTGCAGGGCCTGCACGATGCGCATGGCGGGACGACCGGCCCAGTAGAGCTTGCTCGGCGCGGTGAGCTTGAAGTCGATGCGGAGGGCGTCGAGCTGGATGGGCCGACGCCGCGCGTCGGTATGGACGACGACGCGGGACGGGACGACCGTCGTGAGCCCAAGGTCGTTCGCGGCGGTCAGACCATCGATGAGCATCCGCGTCTGATCGCGACGGGCCAGGGCGTCGATGATCTGCCGGTAGTCGGGCCCGGTGGGCTGCTTCGTCAGCCGGTTGACGCGCGGCGTGTCGTACAGCCCTCTCTCGATGCGCCGCAGTGTCCCGGCGTGCACCATCCGCTGCAGCACTTTGTCCACATGGTTGCGATTGCCGAGATCGAGGAAGTCGACGGGCGTCCACACGCGTCCGGGAGGGGCGTCTGCCAGGCGCGTGGTGATGTCAGCAGTGAGCGGCAGCATAGTCCGATATCAGTATACATATTTCGGACGCGCGCGAGATCGAGGACGGTGCGCGGTGGCCGACGAGCTGATCAGCTGATGAAGCTGGGGTTGCCGCCGCTCTCCGAGGGCCCGTATCCGTAGAACGCACTGACGTCCGCATTTCTGGCAGGCCCCTCTCCCTGAGGCCCATCACTTGTCAGGAAGCGGATCCGCGTCGAACTCGCGGAACTGGGCGAATGCGCGCGGTGCGAGCAGCGCTGCCACCAGCGCAGCGAGCACGATCTGCCTGCACATCAGCTCCGCACTCCACGCGACGCTCAGAGCGGCCTCCGGACCCGGACCTTCCTGAGCGTCGCGGTCACCAGGCAACGGGACCGTGTCTCGACCGCTTCGGTTTCAAAGAGACTCACGATTCTCTGCAACAAGGCGGCACGACCAGGTTGTGGCAACCGCATGCAGGGTGTTGGCCCTCCTTCGCCAAGCGCTCGCTGCGCGAGCGGCTCCGGAGGGCATCCTTCGCGTGACGCGCGGCAGACGCGGCTGGTGCCGTGACGCCGCACCGGGGAAGGCTTGTGATGCGGCGAAGCCATCCGAAGCCGCGAGCGAAGCGAGCGTTTGGCGAAGGATGGCGGAGAGGGTGGGATTCGAACCACAGCTTGTTGTTGAAAAAAAGAACTTAGCGGTTTGTCGCTTCCTCCAGATCCGACAGAACCGCACGAAGGCCGAGATAGAGACACGTATTAGACACGCGGAGCGATATACGGCAGGTATATGGCATACTCGCTGGCGGAGGTTCCCGCGACCATGCCCCGCACCGCCAAGGTCTTCATGACCAACCGGAGCCAGGCCGTCCGCCTGCCCAAGGAATACCAATTCTCAACTGAGGAGGTGTTCATCCGGAGGGACGGCGACGACATCATCCTCTCGCCCAAGCCGCGCGACTGGCGAACGTACTTTGCGTCGGCCCCGGTCGCGTCAGACGCCTTCATGGACCGCGTCGAGGACTTGCCGGTCCAGGAGCGCGAGGATTGATGCCTCGCTACATGCTCGACACCGACACCTGCTCGTACGTCATGAAACGGTCGCATCCGCTGGTGCTCAAGCGCCTGCAGGCGCTGCCGCTCAGCGATGTCTGCATGTCCGTCGTCACCAAGGCGGAACTGCTCTACGGCGTCGAGGTTTCGCCGAAACGCGCGCAGGACGCCGCGGCGCTGGTGGCATTCCTTCCGTACGTCGAGGTGCTCGATCTGGACGAGGACGCCGCCGTGCACTACGCGGAGATCCGCGCGGACCTGAAGAAGCGAGGCGCGATGATCGGCGCCAACGACCTGTTCATCGCGGCGCACGCGCGAGCGCTGGGCCTCACGCTCGTCACGAACAACACCGCGGAGTTCGAGCGCGTGAAGGGACTGCCCCTGCAGAACTGGACGCTGCCGCATCGGAGGAGGTAGCCGGCGGCCACGCGAACGCCTGCAACGACGCCGACGGGGCCTTCGGGTGTGCCGTTGCGGCCGGCTGGGCGGCCGTGATCGTCGCGGTAGTGTTCTTATATTCGCGCGCGCCGACAAGCGGTAGCCCGCGTCTGATAGGCGCCGCCGTTTCCCGCCCTCATGCGAGCGCCAGCCTCCTCACTGCCTGTCCACGAAGTGACGAAGGGCAAAAGCGTGTCCGGCCCCGGACTTGAGGTAGCTCTCGAAGCGGGATGCCAGCACCTCGGTCCTGAACTCGATTGAGACATCGACCACCCAGGGTCGCCAGGGCGCCGTCGATCGGTTCTGGCCAGCGTTGTGCACCGCCAGGCGTGCGGGTAGGTCGCCGTCAGGCCAACGTATCGGCGACCGGGAGCAGTCACACTCCGGAGGATGTAGACGACTCGTCTGGGCGGATGCGGCACGTATCGTCGGCGAGCGAATCCCGGGCCAGTCGACGACGGTCGGAAGGCGCACGCGAATCGGAGTGATGCGTGCGGGGACACGCAGTTTCTGCCGACGTGGGCGCGCGCGACAGGTGAAGAAAGATCTCACGGCTGGCGTGTTGGCCCTCCTTCGCCAAGCGCTCGCTGCGCGAGCGGCTCCGGAGGGCATCCTTCGCGTGACGCGCGGCAGACGCGGCTCTTGCGGTGACGCCGCGAGCGAGAAGATGGCGTGACGCGGCGAAGCCATCCGAAGCCGCGAGCGAAGCGAGCGTCTGGCGAAGGATGGCGGAGAGGGTGGGATTCGAACTCTGTCGGCTCCTTTAGAATCTGTAACTTACAGATTCCACATCGCCAAGGCTGCCATAACTGCCAGGATTGCCGTCGCGCATTGCCCGCCATTGCCCGCAGAGAACATCACCGAACCAGCGTCGCCTCATGCAATCCTGAACGCGCGGAACCGGGAGTTCCGTACAACGTCGGCTCCGCACGCGCGGCCGACTCGGCAGGTCTCAGGCCACCATGACCCTAGCCCGTCCCATCGCTCGCGCGCGCGGCTTCACGACGATCTCGACGTCACTTCCCAGCAACACGAGAAACCGCACCAACCGATCAAGCGAGAACCCCGCCAAGCGTCCGCGCACGAGGGCCGACACCTTCGGCTGATCGATCTGCAGCACCTCGGCGGCCGCGACCTGCGTGAGACCACGCTTCGCGATGAGGGCCCCGATCTTCCTGGCCAGTTCTGCCTTCGCCAGCGCTTCCGCGGGTCGCGGGTACCCCAAGTCCTCGAACACGTTGCCGCTGCCGAGGACGTAGTCCTTCTTGGCCATGACTAATCCCTGCCTTCACTCACCGCGATTGCCTGCTTCAATCGTCGCTTGATGAGATCGATGTCCGGTTGGGGCGTCGCACTGTCCCGCTTGGACTTCTTCTGGAAGACGTGCAGCACAAACACCCGGTCAACAACCCGCACCGTGTAGACGGCCCTGAAGGTATCGCCGCGATGGTCGGACACCACCTCGAGAACGCCAGAACCGAGCCCCTTCAGCGGCTTCGCGGCCACGTGCTTGTCACCGCGTTGCGCGAGGAACAGGGCGTAGCCGACCTCGTCCTGGACCCTCGCGGGAAACGAGGTCAGTTCACGCAGCGTATCGCCAAGCCAGATCACGGGCTTCAGTTTCACGGGCACCGTGCGGCTATTATGCCATATCTAGTATGCCGCGACTGAACTGACGATCATCGGAAGCGGCCCCCGAGGGCCCTCGTCCCTCAACAATCGCCAACCGCTTCGGTTCGCCTGTGAGGAATCGCCGCCCGTGTGCGTTCTTGTGGGTATGGACGGGCAGCGGGCCCAACGGGAATCGACGAGTCTCGACGGCCGCGCATCCGGCGAGGCCGCCCGCGAACTCGGACCAACGGGGAGTTGAGAAAGCCCGGTAAGGAATCGCCCCCGGCGTACGTTCCATAGGTAGGCGCGGAAGCCGCGACGCTGGGCGTGTGTTTGGCGGAGAGGGTGGGATTCGTTCCTGACGAACCCGCAATCCTCAACGACTTAGCTGACATGGTGACGACGGAAACGCGCGACGGCACGACCGTTCAGTTCCGCGACGATGCCGGCACGCGGGTGCCGCTCACGATCGCCGGAGATCACGTCGCCGGTCTGCAAGTCGTCCTGCGGTAGCGCCGCGCGCGACCTGGCCTGTTGTGGCAGAGACGCAGGGTCGTTCGCGCGGCTTTCCGCCGGCTGGTCCTGTCTTCCTGGTCGCGTCGGTGGCATTGCGCATGCCTGGACTCGCTGGTGAACCGGACGCGGTACAGCCGAGGGCGTCGAGGTCGAAGAACTGATCGCGACGCTCCGCCTCCTACTGAGTAGTGGGATGGCCGGCCGATGCACGCGCGGCACGTCATTGAAGCGTCGACGCAGCCATTGACACGTCACAAGTGCGGGGAGAACAATCCGGCCGGAGGTGGGTCGTGGATCCTCTGGTTCCATCACACGCCGCGCGCTCGCGTGGTCTTCCAGTCCTGCATTCCCCGCAGCATCGCCCCCTGGCGACGGCAACCGCAGCACTTTCGCTCGCGCTCCTGGCCTCGGCCTGGGCCGTGCCGGTGGCATCTGCAGAACCGCCGCCCACGCTGATCTGCTCGGCCACCGAAACGGCATCGGGAGGCTGCATCGACATCCTGACGCGCCTGCCCGATGAGTTGAGGTGGTACACCGGCACGATACCGCTGCCCGACGGCGACTATGTCGTGCATGGGGCCGCATACGACGGAAGGCTTCCCGCCGCGTCGGGACCGACGGGCGCCCTCGCGCACTACGAGCGCACGACGGTGACCGACACATACATTTCGTCGGCTGACTCGCCGGTCTACTACGTGGCCAGGTTCAACCGGAACGATGCGCTGGCGCAATGGGTCGTGCCGTTCTACGCGGCTGAGACCATCTCGGTCGCGCGGGGGCCTGGCGGCACGATCTACGTGCTGGCGTACACCCATTCCTCACGATGGCCCGATGCACCGATGAGCGCGGCCGACTACCTGCCAGACGAGCGAGCGGCGCTCGTCGTGCTGGCCTCGGACGGCTCGGTCGTGCTCGCGAAGTTCGCTCCCGTCCTCGACGGGTTGACCTCCTATCGGTATCAAGGGCTCGGGGCCACCGACAGCCGCGGCAACCTGATCACACAAGAGGATGGCGGACTCGTCCGACGCAACCTCGACTCGCTTCTCGCCGAATCGCTGGGCGCTGTGTCGGCGGGCACGACATTCCTCGATGGCGGCTTCCGCCCGGAAGTCGTTTCGCAGACGTACCTTGGTGACTCTCGATACCGGATCAACGTCTGGCGCCGCGACGACTTCGCGGCGGTCGCGGCATTCACCCTTCCTGCGGAACTCTCGGCCCACGATGTTGTGCGACGAGGGGACTCCGAGTTGTACGCGGCAGGCGTTGCCAGTGCCAGAACTGTTGCTGCCCTCGCGCCGTGCGAGACAGGCGGAGCCGAGGCAAGGGACAACGACCAGGCCGTGTTCCTGGCGAAGCTGTCGCTGGCAAGCCAGCAGATCGAGTGGATCCGGTGCGTGGGCCGTTGGCGAGCCGAGGACGTCGTGGTCGATCTGCTCGACACCGGCCAATTGCTGGTGTCGGCGGCGACGCATCCGCTGCACCTCGAGAGCGCTCGTGCCCTCGCGCCGTCGCTGTTCCGCAGTGACTCGAGGGGCCGCACGTGGCAGAGCGTGAACACCGGCCTGGGCGAGGGCCGGATGGTGACGTTCGCGGTCGATCCCACCAACGCACGAATCGGGTACGCCTCGACGACCGATGGCGTGAAGAAGACGACCGACGGCGGCGCGACGTGGCGCACGATCACGCCATCGATCTGGCAGCCCTACACCGCGATCAGCGTCAATCCCCTTGCGCCCGACGAAGTCTGGGCGCTGGGCCTGCCCGCGTCGGCGTGGTCACTGATGCGCAGCGCCGACGGCGGTGCGACCTGGACGCAACTGGCTCGTGAAGACCGGCGCGGCTCGTACAACGATCCGCCCATCCCCTTCCCCACCGTGTTCGACGCCGCCGATCCGACTCGTGTCTGGTCGAACAGGGCCTCGAGCGTGTCGAGCGATCGCGGGGCCACATGGCAGCAGTGGAACTCGGGACTCGCGCCCGCCGGCTACTCGGGGGCGACCTTCGTGACCGGGTCGCCGCTGGGCCAGCGATACGGAATCGCACAGCGCGAGGGGACTATCGACGGTGCCTTCGTGTGGGGCGTGGGCGACGACCCCTGGACGGCAGGCGCCGGTCGCGTGCTCGATTTCCCATACTGGTTCGCCGTGGACGACACCCACCCCGAGCGGGCGTTCGCCGGTTCCTTGTGGAAGCCGCGGGTGGACTCGACGCGCGACGGCGGCGCCACATGGCACGACCTCGGTGGCCCGCCGATGCCGACGCTCTCAACGAGGGGACTCGCGGCCGCTTCGCAACCAGCCGACGTCGAGACGTCGCTGCTCCTCTGGGGAACGAATGAACGCGAGCGACAGCCCTGGAGCACCGTCCTCTTCGGATCGAACGACTCTGGCCGCACATGGGACCAGCGCGCAACCTGCGCAGGCTGCACGTCGTTCGTGCGCGCCCCGTCGGATCCCGACATCGTCTACGGCTTCGGCACCTCGTCGACGTCGCGCGTGTTCTCGTGGTGGAGGCTCGACGCCACCCAGGTCGAGCGCGAGGTCATCGTCCCGTCGGCGGGAGCATGGGATGTCGAGCGCCTGCCCGGCATGGACGGTGTGCTCACGGGTTTCTCTGCAGATACCGACGATGATGACGACGGCCTGCCGAATGGCTGGGAACGCGCATACGGCGTCGAGGCGTCGGATCCGGCCGCCGATCCCGATGGCGACGGTCTCAGTAGCGCGCAGGAACTGAGCGCGGGTTCGCATCCCGTTGGCCGCTACGTCTACGCGTGCGCCGAGGCCGGCACGACCGACACGTTCGCTACGCGCATCGACGTGTTCAACCCCGACACCGCGTGCGCGGCCCGAGTCCTGCTGCGGTACGCGACGGCGTTCGACGTCGATGCACGCGCACTCGTCTACGTTCCTGCCGGGGCGACGCGCTCCGTCGAACTCGGGGATCGTCAACCGGGATTCGAGGGCGGCGAGCACCCCGTCCTCATCGAGTCCGACCTTCCGCTGACCGCGACGCGGACGATGACGTGGGGCACGGGGTATCTCACGCGGATCGGGCAGCACGCTGGCGGATGCGTGCCTCCCGCACCGACCTGGCACTTCGCCGAGGGCTCGACTGCGGCAGGCCTGCAGGTGTTCTTCGTGCTCTTCAATCCATCGGCGCTCGCCACGACCGTGCAGGCGACGTTCCTGCGCACCGCACCTCAGACCCCGATCACCCGGGAGTACGCGCTCCCTGCCGGCGCGCGTATCGTCGTGTGGGCGAACCAGGAACTGCTCCCTCACAGCGGTGACTTCGGCGCGACATTCGAGTCGATCGACGCGACGCCCATCGTCGTCGAGCGCTCGATGTACACCTCATCGCCTGCGGCACCGTTCTTTGGAGGCGGCACGAGCGCCAACGGCGTCGTGGCTCCCGCGCGCTCCTGGTGGTTCGCCGAGGGCGTCAACGGCGGCGGGTTCGAGTCGTACCTCCTGCTCGCGAATGGGGCGACGACGTCATCGACCGTCCGCGTCTCGTACGCAGACGAGAGCGGAGACGTCGTCCACACGCACCACGTCGTCAACCCTCAGAGCCGACTCTCGATCCGCGTGGCCGACGAGGCCCCGGCGTTCCGCACGTTCACCACGCGCGTGGACGTCGTCGATGGAGCGGCGGTCGTTGCCGAGCGCGCGTCGTGGTGGACGACCGTGCCCGGGATGTCGTGGTGGAGCGCACCAACGCAGGAGGGGCATGCCTCGAACGGCGTGAGCGATCTGGCGGCGTCGTGGATGGTCGCAGGCGGCGCGAGTTCGGTACTCGGATTTGGATGGACGAACGTCTACACCTTCCTGCCCGACACCTACCTGCTGGTGGGTAAGTGGTCTGACGCGGCGACGACCGCCATCGTGCAGCTCCACTTCGACGATGGCAGCGTGCTCGAACAGCCGGTCGCACTCGAGCAGGGCCCCAGGCGCGTGACCGTTCCCGTCCAGGCACTGTTCGGACGTGACACCATCGGGCAGCGTGCGTTTGCGGTCACGATCGCCACTGCCGACCCATCGGCCTTGCTCGTGGTGGAGATGTCGCAGTACCGCAGTTCAACAGGGTGGTGGAGCGCTGGCACGTCGATGGCGGGCACGCCGATGGTGCGGTGAGCGGCGCGTCGAGTTTCAACCACTTGAAGTGCAACCGGAAGGGTGGCTGGTCGGCCGATCGTGACACAAGTCGGCCCCTCCGTTCGCAGCAAAGAGCACGCAGACTCCAGGCGTCTGTAAGGAGTTGGCCCCGGCGTGCGTTCTACAGATAAGGGCGGGCGCCACGACGGTGCAGGTGTGTTTGGCGGAGAGGGTGGGATTCGGACCAGTGCTGGTTGTTGAAAACAAAGAACTTAGCGGTTTCTGGCTTCCTCCAGATCCGCCAGAACCGCACGAAAGCCGAGATAGAGACACGTATTAGACACGCGGAGCTTCACGCACGCGGGTTCCACCGGCACCCACGTGGCGCGATGGCCGCCTCTCAAACGGCGACCGGCTCTGGTCGCCCGAAGTGCCGGCGCCCCGGGGGAGACTACTCGACGACCACCTCGCGCATCATGCCCATCTCCATGTGGTAGGCATGGTGGCAGTGCAGCAGCCAGCGCCCTGGGTTGTCGGCGACCCACTCGACGTCCACGGCACCCATCATCGGCTCCACCAAGACGGTGTCCTTGACGGGACCAGACACGCGGCCCGTCGCCCGATCGATCAACTGGAAGAAGTGCCCGTGCAGGTGCATCGGGTGCCGCAGCATGGACATGTTGCGGAACTGGAAGCGAATGCGCTCGCCCAACGTGAACCGCAGGGGATCGGCGTTCGGATACGCCTGACCGTTGATCGTCCACGCGCCGTTCGAGCCGGCGCTGAGCGTCAGTGTCATCACTCGGCCGGACGAGGGACCACCGCGACCGTCGAACGGCACGAGTCCCGCGTACGACAACGTCTTCCCTTGCGCCAGCGATACCGGCCACACGGTGATGGGTGATGCCGACGGTTGCTGTCCGCCATACACGACGGGCAGGGCGATGCCTGGGACCGCGGCGTCCACTGAACCCGCCAACAGCGTCCAGGCGCCCGTGTTCTCCATGCGCACCACGATGTCGTAGCGCTCGCCCATCCCGATCACGAGCGTGTCGACATCGACGGGGGCCACGCGTTGCCCATCCGCGTGCGTGACAGTCAGCTTGTGCCCCGTCAACCCGACGCGGTGCGTCGTCGCCGCGCTGCCGTTGATGATGCGGACGCGCACGCGCTCGCCGCGCGTCACGGCCAACGCATCGAGCGCGGTACCCATCCGCCCGTTGGCCAGGTAGCCGGCGTACGGCGGTTCGGTGGCCGACGATGCGCCGGGCATCCCTCCGCCCATCCCGCCACCCATCATGCCGCCGCCCATGCCAGGCGTGGTGACGGCCATCATCGCCGCCAAGGCATCGTCCGGATTCGTCGGGAGCCAGTCGTCCAGGAAGAGCAAGAACTCGCGGTCTGCTACCCCTTCCGGTCCTGCGGGATCGATGACGAGCGGACCGAGCAGGCCGCGATCGAGTTGCAGGCCCACGTGCGAGTGGTAGAAGTAGGTGCCGGGGACGTTGGCGTCGAACTCGTAGACGAACGTCTCACCCGGCGCGATCGGGTCCTGCGTCATGCCCGGGAGTCCGTCCATTGCGTTCGGCAGCGGCACGCCATGCCAGTGGATCGTCGTCGGCTCCTCGAGCTGGTTCTCGAGCACCACGCGGATCCGCTCTCCCTGGGTCGCCCGAATCATCGGGCCAGGCACTTGCCCGTTATAGGCCCACGTCGACCAGACTCGCCCGGGAGCGACCGCGATCTCCGCCGGCCCCGCGACCAGCCGGTACTCACGAACCGGACGCTTTTCGTCAGCGCGAGCGAGTGGCGCGAACCCGAGCGCGACAAGCGCGCCGGTGGACTGCTTCAGGAACGAACGACGGTCGAGCGCGGTGAGGGAGGACACGACGACTCCGACGCGGACGGCTGGCGAGGATCTCGATGTGACGAAAGGACCACTACCGGCGGGCCATGGTCATCT
>JAEUQQ010000268.1 GCA_016789685.1 Acidobacteriota bacterium
GTCGTGGGCGGTGCTCACCTTCACCTCGACGAGTTCGACGCTGGCGCGTCCGGCGACCGACCGGCCATCGTGCGCGCGGTTGAACGTATCGATCGCCGACAGGTCCTGCGCGGCACCGGCGCCGGCCACGGCGCACACCGCCCACGGTGGCGCGGCACCGCGCGGCAGCACGCGGGCAGCGGCTGCGGCGAAATCGCCCAACCGCGCGGCCGGCACGACGAAGCGGCCGAGCATCCAGCCGTGATCCGCGCGCCGGTAGGCGGCGTAGTTGGCGACGCTCGTCGCCATGTCGAGCGACGAGGGCGGAAACATGCCCGCGTAGTCGATGGCACCCGCAAGCAACGTCCGGACGGTTCGTGGCGTAGTCATTCGACCCAGGACCTGAAATACCGTGCGTCCTCGATGGTCCGCGCCTGCGACGTCACCCGCAGGGGCCGGAACGTGTCGAGCATCACGGCGAGTTCGTTGGTCTGCGCCTGGCCGATGGAGGCTTCGGTCCGGCCGGGATGTGGCCCGTGCGGCACCCCGTCGGGGTGCAGCGTGATGGAACCGTACTCGATGCCCTTGCGACTCATGAACTCTGAACTGGCGTAGTACAACACCTCGTCGCTCATCACGTTGGAGTGATTGTATGGTGCCGGCACCGCCGTGGGGTCAAAATCGTAGGGACGCGGGCAGAACGAGCAGATCACGAAGCCGTCGCCCTCGAAGGTCTGGTGAACGGGTGGCGGCAGGTGGAAGCGCCCGACGCGGGGTTCGAAGTCATGGATGTTGAACGCCCACGGATAGTAGTACCCGTCCCAGCCCACCACATCGAACGGATGGTGATCGAGCACGAACTCGGTGAGCCGGCTGTCTTTCTTGACCACCACGCGGAACTCGCCCGTCTCGTCGAACACCGGCAGACGCGAGGGCGGACGGATGTCGCGCTCCGAGAACGGCGCCTCTTCGAGCAACTGCCCGTGCTCATTGCGATAGCGGCGCGGCGTGCGCACGTACCCGCGGCTCTCGATGACGAGGCAGCGGGCGCCGGGTTCGGTGAAACGCGCCCGATACAGGAGGCCGCGCGGAATCACCAGGTAGTCGCCGCGCACGAAGTCGATCTCGCCGAGTGCCGTCTCGAGCACGCCCGCGCCGTCGCTGACGTAGATCACCTCGTCGCCCTGGGCGTTCCTGAAGAAGAAGTCATCGTCGGCCGCCGGCAATGCCATCGACAGGGCGACATCGCCGTTGACGAGCATCGGCACGCGATCGAGCGTGAGCGACGGCCCCGCCGACAATTGCGCCGTCCGGAAGTGCCGGTGGCCAAAGGCCCCGGGCGGCTCCGTCTGCCACTCGAGCGTGGCGAGCAGGCGACTGGTCAGCACCTGGGTCGGCTGGCGCAGGTGGTACACGAGTGACGAGGGGCCGACGAAGCCCTTGTTGCCGATGAGTTCCTCGGCATACAACGCGCCATCGGCCCGTCGGAACACGGAGTGCCGCTTGCGTGGAACGGACCCCAGCGTGCGGTAGATCGGCATGCGACTCGCCCTCCCTCGCGTCTCAGAGGTTACCGCGGAGCGCCTGTTCGCGCTCGATGGCTTCGAACAGGGCCCGGAAGTTCCCCTTCCCGAACCCGCGGCTGCCCTTGCGCTGGATGATCTCGTAGAACACCGTCGGCCGATCGACGACCGGCCTGGTGAACAACTGCAGGAGATACCCCTCTTCGTCGCGGTCGACGAGGATGCCCAGGCGCCTGATGGTCTCGAGCGCCTCGTCGATCTCGCCGACGCGCGTCGGCAGCATGTCGTAGTAGCTGTCGGGCACGTTCAGGAACTCGATGCCGTTGTCGCGCAAGACCGTCACGGTGTGGGCGATGTCGGTTGTCAGCAGGGCGATGTGCTGCACGCCCGGGCCGCGATAGTAGTCGAGGTACTCGTCGATCTGCGACTTCCGCTTCCCCGCCGCCGGCTCGTTGATCGGGAACTTGATGGCGTAGGAGTTGTCCGACATCACGATCGACATCAGGGCCGAATAGTCGGTCGAGATGTCCTTGTCGTCGAAGCTGATGTAGCGCTCGAAGCCGAGCACGCGGCTGTACCAGTCGGCCCACGTGTTCATCCGGCCCAGTTCGACGTTGCCCACCATGTGGTCGATCCGCAGCAGGCCCGCATCGCGCGAGGTCGGCACGTGGCGTTCGACGTACCCGGGCAGGAAGGGCCCGTCGTAGCCGCGGTACGACAACAGCGAGTGGATGGTGTCGCCGTAGGTCGCGATGGCGGCGCGCCGCACCGTCCCGTGGCCGTCGGCCAGATCGTGCGGTTCGGCCACCGCGGTGGCCCCGCGTTCGATCGCCGCCGCAAACGCCGCGTCGGCGTCCTCGACGTGGAACGCGATGTCCCTGACGCCGTCGCCGTGCCGCTGGACGTGCTGGGCGACCGGGTCGTCGGGGGCAAACGCGGTCGTCAGGAGCAGGCGGGCCTTGCCCTGTTGCATCGCGTACGACACCGACTGGCGCCGGCCGGTCTCGAGCCCGGCGTACGCGAACTGCGAGAAGCCGAACGCCTGGCGGTAGAAGAAGGCTGCCTGCTTGGCGTTGCCGACGTAGAACTCGACATGGTGGATGCTCTTCAGTCTGAGGGGATTCTGCTGGGGCATCGACGCTCCTGGACGACTTCGCGCACGTGGGGTGGGGCCTATAACCTGTCACAGGGGGTGAGGCGGCGGCAAGCGTGCCGGACCGCGCGGCACCACCGCCGGAAATCCGCCAGTGTTGAAGGCCTCCCAGCCGCTGGCGAGCGGGGCTGTTCGCAACACATCAACGTTTTCGGCCGAAATCGTGCGGCGGCATCGTTGGCCCGGATCTTGCAACAGGTCGAGCCGAACGATTTCCTAACGAGGGAACAGCCACCATGGCCCTGCTCATCACCGCCGATTGCATCAACTGTAGTGCCTGCGAACCCGAATGCCCCAACGAGGCCATCACGGCAGGCGATTCCATCTACCTGATCGACCCCGAGCGCTGCACCGAGTGCATCGGCGCCCACGACGCGCCCAAGTGCGTCGAGGTCTGCCCGGTGGATGGCTGCATCATCACCGACCCCGACCGTACCGAAGATCAGGACACGCTGATGGCCCGCTATCAGCGCCTGCACTGAGCGCGACGGCTCACGCCGCGTCGCGGGCTGCCGATTACCGGGAGGCAGGGCGAGCCGTATCGCCCCTGCTTCCCGCGGCACCCCGGTGGATCTCACATTCCTCGCGCACGCGCGCATCCTGATCGTTGACGATCAGGCGTCGAACCTGGCGCTCCTGGCGCGATTGCTCGCGTCGAGAGGCTACGGACGCGCCTCGGGCACGACCGACCCGCGCGAGGCCCTTCGCCGGCTGACGGCCGAACTGCCCGACCTCCTCGTGCTCGACCTCCACATGCCGGGGGTCGACGGCTTCGAGGTGCTCGAACACGTCAGGGCGCTGACGCCACCCGGAGAGTTCTTTCCGATCCTCGTCATCACCGGCGACCGCGATCCCGCCGTCCGCGAGCGGGCCCTGTTGCTGGGCGCCCGTGACTTCGTCTCGAAGCCCTTCAACAGCATCGAGATCCTCCTGCGGATCCACAACCTGCTCGAGACCCGGTTCCTGCAGCGGCAGCTCACCACGCACAACCGCGAACTCGAGACCCTGGTCCGCCTCCGCACGCAGGAACTCGAGGAGTCGCGCCTCGAGATCCTCGAACGCCTCGCGCTTGCCTCGGAATACCGCGACGACGACACCGGCGAGCACACCCGCCGCGTTGGCGCATGGTCGGCCCGCATCGCGCATGCCATGGCGCTGGGCCCGGCGCAGGTCGAACTCATCGAACGCGCGGCACCGCTCCACGACGTGGGCAAGATCGGCCTGCCAGACGCCGTCCTGCTCAAACCCGGCCGCGTCTCGGCCGACGAGTTCGCCATCATCAAGACCCACACGACGATCGGCGCCCGCATTCTCTCGGGCAGCCAGGTCCCGTTGCTCCAGCTGGCCGAGGAAATCGCCCGCTCACACCACGAGCGCTACGACGGTGACGGCTACCCCGACCACCTCGCCGGCGACGACATCCCGCTCGCCGGGCGCATCGTCGCCGTGGCCGACGCCTACGACGCGATGACGCACGAGCGCCCGTACCGGACGGCACTCAGCCCCGACGACGCCCTCGCCGCCATCGACGCCCAGCGCGGGCGCCAGTTCGACCCCGACGTGTCACAGACCTTCTTCAGATTGCTGGAACGGCGACGCCGCGTGCGGCAGTCTGCCTGATGCCCCCCGCCCTCACATCCCGGGGGGCGTGAACCGTCCGTCCATGGCCAGCCAGCCGCCATCGACGACCTGCAACGTCCCCGTCACGAAGCTCGACGCGTCTGACAGCAGGAACACCGTGGGCCACGCCATCTCGTGGGGCTGCGCCCAGCGGTTGAATGCCGACTTGGCCGCGTAGGCATTGAACCAGTCGGGTTGCCGCTTGATCGGCTCCGTCAGGGGCGTTTCGGTGACGCCAGGCGCCAGCGCGTTCACGCGCACGCCGGCTGGGCCGAACTCGCAGGCCGCGCCGCGCGCCAGCTGCAGGACGCCCGCCTTCGTGGCGGCATACACCGACTGACCCGGTTCGACAACCTTGGCGCGGATCGACGAGATGAGGACGATGCTGCCCTTGCGATGACCGACCATGATCCGGCCCGCGGCGCGCAGCACGTTGAAGTTGCCCTTCAGGTTGATCCGGATCACGCGATCGAATTCGTCGTCCTGATACTGCAGGAGCGGCTTGCGCACGTTGATGCTCGGCGTACAGACCAGGCCATCGAGCGCCTGCTGCCCGTCGAGCGCGTCCAGCACGCGGGCGACCGCTGGCCCGTCGGTGATGTCGACGGCATGGGCCGCTGCCCCGATGGCCTCGGCCACCGCCGAAGCCCTGGCCTCGTCGATGTCGAGGCACGCGACGCGCGCCCCCTGCGCCGCGCACGCGCGGGCAATGGCCTCACCGATGCCGGAACCTGCACCCACCACGGCGACGTGGCGCCCTTCGAGACGAAACGGATCCTGCGGCATGTGACGGTCCTGAAAAGGCGAACGCCCTCCGGGGACGTTCGCGGGTGAGTCCCGCACCGTCGCCACGCCGGCGACGAGGAGTGCGGCTCCGGATGACGCCTACCTGGGCATCGTCGAGATCGACGGCAGGCCCATCGCGGGCAGGCCCTTCGACTGCGTCGCCGCGCGAACGATGGCGTCGGCCATCGCCTCGGCCGCCAGCGCGCCGATCACGCCCACGTTCGCGTCGCCCTCGTAGGCACCAGTTGCCAGCGCGAAGATCGTGTCGCCATCGTTGGGCGTGTGCACGGGCGAGATCGCCCGGGCGAAGCCATCGTGCGCCATCTGCGCCACCTTCGACGCCTGCGCCTTGGTGAGCCTGGCATTGGTGGCGACCACACCGATGGTCGTGTTCTCGCCCGGACGCGCCGCGGGGCGACCGAACGCGCCGCTGCGCAGCAACGCCCGCACGTCGGCCAGGCCCTTGCCATCGGCCGTGCGCAGGCCGGCGATCACCTTGCCGGTCGCCGGATCGACGACATCGCCGACCGCGTTGACGGCGACGATCGCCGCGACGACGAGGCCGTCGGCCTGCACGAACGACGCGGTGCCGATGCCCGCCTTCATCGAGCGCCCGGGGGGGCCCATCTTCCCCACTGACGCGCCCGCGCCAGCGCCGATGTCGCCCTCCTGCACCGGGCCGTCGCTGGCCGCCTGCGCCGCGCGGTACCCGCAGTCGGCCGTCGGCCGAACCTTCGCGTCGCCGACCCCGAGGTCGAACAGGATCGCGGCGGGCACGATCGGGACCTTCGCGACGCGGACATCGAACCCGACGCCCTTCTCCTCGAGGTAGCGCACGGTGCCCGTCGCCGCGTCGAGGCCGAAGGCGCTGCCACCCGAGAGCACGATCGCGTGCACCTGCTGCACCATGTTGACCGGATCGAGCAGATCGGTCTCGCGCGTCCCGGGCCCTCCGCCACGCACATCGACGCCAGCCACCGCGCCGGCCTCGGCGAGGATGACGGTACAGCCCGTTGGCCGCTCGGTGAGGGTGTGGTGGCCCACCTTCAGCCCCGGCACGTCCGTCAGGCCCTTTCGGACGACGGACGGCGTCGTCTGTGCGACGACTGCGGCCCCGACCAGGCCGACGATGACAACGGTGCTCCCGAACCTTCGACTCACCTGGGCCTCCCTGTGCGACACGCGGTCAGCGCACACCGCGCACCCGTTGCACGGCGGTGACGCGGCGGCCACGAACCGGTGTATGTGGCGGGTCGCAATGTAGCCGATGCGCGAAGCGATTGACAATCGCCACGCCGACACCGCATTCTCGCGCGGTCATCCTCATCGACCGGTGCGCGCGCAGCGTGCGCTGGTCCGGAGTCGTCCATGATGCGTAGGTCCGTGTTCCCACGCGTGCTGCCGCGCAGCCGCACCACGCCAGGCGGTCGGTCATGAGCGGCGTTTCGCTCGCCACGCGCGATCGCGTCTTGCGCGCCGTCGAGGCGTGCACCGACGAAGCCGTCGCGTTCACCGCGGACCTGCTGAAGATCCCGACGATCAACCCGCCAGGCGAGTACTACATCGATTGCGCGAAGTTCATCGGCGAGACACTCGCGGCGTTCGACTTCGCCGTCGAGTACCACGACGGTGAGGGCCGCCCCGAGCACACAGCCGCGCACCCGCGATTGAACGTCATCGGCCGCCGCGAAGGCCGTGCGCCACGACCGCTCGTTCATGTGAACGGGCACTTCGACGTCGTCCCGGTCGGGGCGGGGTGGACGGTGGATCCGTTCGGGGGCCTCGTACGCGACGGGAAGATCTACGGGCGCGGCGCGTGCGACATGAAGGCGGGCATCACGGCCGGGATCTTTGCGGCCGAAGCCATCCGCCGCGCCGGCGTGCGCCTGGCAGGCTCGCTCGAGATCAGCGGCACCGTCGACGAGGAGAGCGGCGGATGGGCCGGTGCCGCCCTGCTCGCCCAGCAGGGACGCATCACCTCAGCCTCGACCGACTTCGTCGTCATCCCCGAACCGCTCAACGTCGATCGGATCTGCATCGGCCACCGCGGCGTGTACTGGTTCGAGGTCGTCACGCACGGGCACATCGCGCATGGCAGCATGCCGTTTCTCGGCATCTCGGCGATCGAGCACATGGGCGCCGTGCTCGAAGCCGTGCGCAACGAGCTCAAGCCCGTGCTGGCGTCGCGGACGACCATGGTGCCGGTCGTCCCCGACGGCGCGCGGCACGCCACCATCAACGTCAACACCATCGCGGGCGGCCAGGTCGG
The DNA here is from genome assembly GCA_016789685.1 of Acidobacteriota bacterium. Lineage (GTDB taxonomy): Bacteria > Acidobacteriota > Vicinamibacteria > Vicinamibacterales > JAFNAJ01 > JAEUQQ01. The sequence goes on from JAEUQQ010000268.1 coordinate 7,331, forward strand.
TCACACGGTGCAGTCGCCCTGCGTCGCCGATCATTGCCGGGCGATCTTCGACCGGCGATTCCTGCTCGAGGAGGGGTTCGACGCCACGAAGGCCGAGATCGTCCACCTGCTCGACGGCCTGACGACGAAGATCCCCGGGTTCCGGTACGAGATCGCCGACATGATGACCGTGCACCCGGTGCGAACGCCCGACGGCTCGCCGCTGGTGGGGGCGTTGCAGCGCGGCATTGCCGACATCCTGGGCAAGGAGGCGTCGTTGATCGCGAGCCCGGGCACGTACGATCACAAGCACTTCACGCGCATCGGTGGCATCGATCACTGCGTCGCGTACGGGCCCGGGATCCTCGACCTGGCCCACCAGCCCGACGAGTACTGCGCCATCGATGATCTGGTCAACGCCACGCGGGTCATCGCGCTTGCCATGCTCGACCTGGCGGGCGTCGATGGCGAGTAGCCGAATCGAGGTTGCCATGCTGAGACGACAGATGATGCGCACGACGCTGGTCGTGGCGCTGGGGATGGGCGTGGTGACGCCAGCGGCGAGCCAGGCTCCCCGTGACCCGGTGCAGTTGCCAGCTGGCGCCGAGGCCTGGTCGCTTTCCGGGACGCCGCTCACGCCGCCAGAGGTATCGGCGTCGGCACTGGCCGGCCTGGAAGCGAACCTGGCAAAGGCCACCGCCGACCTGGCCGCGGCGCCGGGCAGCGCCGATGCGCAGATCTGGGTCGGCCGGCGGCTGGCCTACCTGGGGCGGTATCGGGCGTCGATCGACGCGTTCTCGCGAGGCATCGCCGCACACCCCGGCGACGCCCGCCTCTACCGCCATCGCGGCCAC
>JAEUQQ010000277.1 GCA_016789685.1 Acidobacteriota bacterium
GCCCATCTTCATGATCGCCTGCTTCAGCAGCATCTCGCCGCAGTTCAGTTTCACGGGGCGCTGGTACTTGCCGTCAGGCAGGTGGGCGATGCCCTCGCGCGATCCCGAGATGCCGAGCAGCGTGTCGACACGATCGTAGTAGGGCGCGATGTCGGCATAGCCGATCGGCCAGTCGACACCGAACCCGTCGCGGCTCGCGGCCTTGAGGTCGAGGTCCGAGTAGCGCAATGCGACGCGTCCCCAGAAGTTCGTGCGTCCGCCCAGCACGCGCGCCCGCACGAACGCGTAGGGGGTGCCGGTCAGCGGATGCTCCTTCTCGTTGACGACCCAGTCGCGCGTGAAGGTGTTGCCCGAGTAGCTCATCACCTTCCTGAAGTTCGCGAACGCGGGCTGCGCCGCGTAGGGCCGATCGACCATGCGGTACTCGGCGGCCGACAAGGCGAACTCATGAGCAGGCAACCGGCCGCGCTGCGGCGTGGCGTACGGCCACTCCATCGTCCGGTACTCGGCGGTGTGGTCGAGCAATCGGCCCGCTTCGAGCATCAGTACCTTCACGCCCGCAGTGGCCAACTGGTAGCCGGCCATGCCGCCCGCCGCGCCCGACCCGACGACGATGACGTCGTACTGGGCCGAACCGGGCGTGATGGCGGCCGCGCGCTTGCGCGACTCCTCGTGCTGGGCGGCAATCACGGTCGTCTGGTCGGCGTATTCCTGCATGACGTCGGGTCCTGTGATCCCTGGCCGGGGATCGATGGCGATGCGTGGCGTCGGGAGCATCGCGCGCGGTCAGATGAACCGCTTGCGCGACGAGGTCGGCAAGGCAGGCGCGTCAGGCGCGCGGCGGCACGTAGCCGTGCTCGGGGTGCGTGCAGCCGACGAACTCCGCGAGCAACTGGTTGCCCTTGTATTGCAGATCCTGGTGAATGCCGATCTCCGAGGTGTAGTAGCCCCGGATGGTCGCGTCCTTCGTGGCCCGGAAGAACACCTCGAGGACGGACGTGGGCGACGCCTCGTTGCGGCTGATCTCGGTGAGGATGGCGGTCTGCTGGTCGGCCGACGCGCCGGCGAACGGCGCGCCGAACTGCCGCTGGCACTGCGACTCCAGCGCCACGAGGCCGCCGGTCCATGCCCGTTGCGTGGCGGCGTCGGCCTCGCTGAGCAGCAGATCGATGTACTCGGCCACGCGTGCGTCCCTCGCGCCCGGCGAATGCGCGTCGGCCGGGATGATTGCCTCGGCCAGCGCATCGACCGCCGCGAACTGCGCGGGGGTGAGGAAGGCCAGTGTGGTCGGCTGTCCGGTCTGTTGGGCCGCGGCGAGCGCGGCCACCGCGGCGTCGGAGAGGACCGGCCACACCAGTCCGCCGGCGATCAGCGTCTTGAGGGCCGATCGGCGCGAGGGGGGCTGCGACGCAGCCTCCGCCAGGGAATCGTCGTGTGTCACGTGGCTCACGTTGCACCTCTGGAACGCTGGACGGCTCGTGGCGAAGCGTCCATTCTACTCGTCCGTTGCCGCCGCTGGCGGCGCGACCGCCGTTCAACGTGCCCCACCCGCACGCCCGACCGCAGGCCCGTGCCGACCTGCAGAACGAGCCGATCGGCTGGCGTCCCGTGGACTGCGCGAGGCGCGAGCCGACCGGCTCTGGTGGTGCCGCACGGGCCACCGCCCGGCCTGCGCGACATCGAGGGCCGATGTCCCACAGGCCGGCGTGCGGTGGGTCTAGAAGAGCAACTTCGCGGCGAACTGGAACTGCCGCGGCACGTTGTTGCCCGTGCTGGTGATCTGCCCGAAGATCGACGATCCGAGGGCGCCGTTGGGCACCAGGAAGCTCGCCGTGTTCGTGATGTTGAACACCTCGAGCCGCAGCTGCAGGCGCGTCGGCCCCATCAGCACATCCTTGAACACCGACATGTCGGCGCGGCGCTGGGGCGGGCCGTACAGGTTGTTGCGGCCCGAGTTGCCGATCGTGTTGAGCGTCTGGCCCACGAAGCACGACGTGTCGAACCACTTCGTGATCGTCGGGTTGTCCAGCGTTCCGTCGCAGATCTGATCGGGGCGGTCGCCGTTGTTGCCGACGCCCGTGTTGCTGCGCGGCGTGGCGTTGACCACCGTGAACGGCTGGCCCGACTGCCAGTACGCCAGCAGGTTGACCTGCCAGTCGCCGAGCAGGTGCTTGACGGCGCCCGTGGCGTTCTTCGCGAACGGCAACTGCCAGTTGGCCGAGAACGCGTAGCGGTGACGGATGTCGATGTCGCTGGCGCTCCACTCGAGTTCGTGAATGCGGTTCGGGGCGACGCCATAGCCCTGGCCCACGCCCGCGGCACCGCCACCGGGCTGCGTCACGTCAGACATGCCCTTGGCCAGCGTGTAGTTCGCCGAAAGCGTCAGGCCGCCGCGCGACCGGCGCGCGAACGACGCCTGGAACGCGTTGTAGTTCTGGATGCCCGCACTGTCGAGCAACGACAGCGTCGTCAGGTTCGGCGCGCGCGTGGCCAGCGGCCGGCGCGGGTTGACCGCGCCCGCCCCCGGGGGGGCCGCGTTCAGGTTGGGAATGGCCATCCACAGGCGTCGTCCCTGCGAACCGACATAGCCCGCCGTGATCGAGCTGCCCCAGATTTCCTTCTCGATCATCACATTGTACTGGTGCAGGTAGCTGGCCTTGGAGTCCATCGCGACGGCGGCGACGCTGCCGCTCAGGAGCGGCTGGCCCACCGCGGGGAACACCGGCAGCCCCGTCCGGAGGAACACATCGGGAACGCCGCCAGACGCCGCCGCGTTCGTGGCCGCGTAGGTGTAGGTAAACGGGGTATTGCGCAGCACGGCGTTGCTCCCCATCGACGACGGGAAGTAGCTGATGCCGTATCCACCGCGCACGACCGTCCCGGGACGCACCGTGGCGGCAAAGCCGATGCGCGGCGCGATGTTGCCGTAGTCGGTCTTCACGCCGCCCGTGCCGCCGAGCACGAACTCGAGCGTGTCGGGATTGATGTTCGAGAGCTCGCCGTCCTTCTCGGTCAGCGGCGTGAACACGTCGTACCGCACGCCCAGGTTCAGCGTCAGCCAGTCCTTGGCGCGCCAGTCGTCCTGGAAGAAGATGCTCGGCTCCCACGTGTTGAGTTCGGTGTTCACCAGCAGCGCGGCGCGCAGCACCTGCGCCGGCAGACCGAGCATGAACGCCGCCACCGCATCGCCGCCAACGCCTGCCCCGTTGTTGGTCGGGGCAGCCGTGTAGGTGAACAACCCGGTGCCGTCGTTGCTCTGGATCGGGTCGAACCCGCGTTTGATGAGGCCGACACCAGCCTTCAGGTTGTGGCTGCCGCGGGTGTTCGAGAGCGTGATCTGCCCCTGCCAGGTGTTGTTCTTCAGGAGGATCGGCACGAACCGCGGATCGCCCAGCGTCGTGTAGCCGGCAATCGCGAAGTTCGGCAGGCCAGACGTGCGGTCGTCGAGGTTGATCCCCGGCAGGCCGTACGACTGCGCCAGGTTCTGCCCGTACGTCTCGGGCAGTGACTCGGTGTTGAAGTACACCTTCCCCGCCTTGACCTCGAGCAACGTGGTCGGCGTCAGGATGTTCAGGTAGTTGACGTGCAGGCCCCACGCGTCGGCGATCGACGGGCCGCCGAAGCCGGCCGCCGAACCACCCGAGTCGACGCCGTTGACCAGGCCGAAGACGCCGGGCACCACGGTCTCGACGGCGTTGTTCGAGTACCGCGCGTAGATCGACTGCGAGTTGCTGAACCGGTGGTCGAGACGGAGGTCATACGTGTCTGACGTCTGCTCGCGCGTCACGTTCGTGGTGAAGTTGTTGCCCAGTGCGCCGTTGGTCGGCACGGGATACAGGTTCAGGAACTTCAGCGACACGGCGTCGAGCAGGTTCGACGGGATGACGTTGCCCGGGAAGGGCGTCCGGGGCGTCGTGAACGGGTTGTAGATGATCGTCCCGCGCGCCAGCAGTTCCGAGAAGTCGCCCGTGCGCATCTTCGCCGTCGGCACGGAGCTCACGAACGTCTGCCCCTTCTCCTGGTGGAAGCGCTCGTAGTCGGCGAAGAAGAACGTCTTGTTGCGGATGATCGGTCCGCCGAGCGACCCGCCCCACTGCTGCTGCCGCAGCAGCGGCTTCGGCTGGTCGCGCCGCGCGAAGAAGTCGTAGGAATCGAACTTCTCGTTGCGGAAGAACCCGTACGCCGAGCCCTTGAAATCGTTCGTTCCCGACTTCGTCAGGATGTTGACCACCGCGCCGGCCGTGCGGCCCGTCTCGGCGGTGTACATGTTCGTCTGCACCTTGACTTCGGCAATCGCGTCAACCGAGGGCCGCACGCCGATCGTGCCGATGTAGCGCTCGTTGTTGTCGACGCCGTCGATCAGGTTGTTGTTGACCACGTCGTTCTGTCCGTTCACCGACACGGTCGACGACTGCCGGCGATCGTCAGGACGGTTGCCCGACGACAGCGAGTTGGGCAGCCCTTCGTTCGCGCCCGGCACCATGCGCACCAGGCCGATGATGTTGCGGCCGTTGAGCGGCAGGTCCTGCACGGCTGTTTCAGGCAGCAGGGCGCCGACGGTCGCGCTGTCTGACTGCACGGTGGCGGCCTGTGCCGTCACTTCGACGCTCTCGGTCACCGAGCCCACGCCGAGCGTCGCGTCCACGCGCTGGCGGTCGCCAGCCGACAGCACCACGCTGCGGGCCTGCGGGCTGAAGCCCTCGAGTTCCACGCGGACCGTGTACGGCCCGATGGGCAGCAGGCTGAAGTTGTAGTCGCCCGTCTCGTTCGTCACCGACGTGCGCACCGCGCCCGTCCCGGTGTTGGTCACGGTCACGGTCGCGCCCGGAAGGGCGCCCCCGCTGCTGTCGAGCACGCGGCCGACCACATCGGCCGTTGTCACCTGCGCGAACACCGCGCCCGCGCACAGCAGCCACGCGGCCACCGTGATCGAGAGGATGCGACGCAGACTCACTGTCGTCTTCATGGGTTCCTCCACCGTAATCCGCCTCTAACGTGCCGTGAAACAAGCCGCACTCTCCCCAGGACGGGGCCGAATCCGGCGACCGTACCCTGCATTCCTGCTCCCCGCGCGTCGACGCGTGCGGTTGGCGGTACCGCACTCGTCGTGCACGCGGGGCGACCCTCCGGGGCGCATCCCGGAGGCCAGACCTACGACGATGAAGCCGTGCGATCGCCCGAACGGAAGAACAGCGCGAACAGCAGCAGGACGACACCGGCCCCGGCGGCCGGCACCAGCCAGATCTGCTCCCACGCATGGCCGGCGACCCCGGCGGCCGAGGTCGTCGCGTAGCTGTCGACGACGACGCCCGAGAGCCAGGACCCGATGAACATGCCCACGCCGAGCGTGACGAACGCAATGAACCCCTGCGCCGCGGCGCGCAGGTCAGCCGGGGCCTTCTGATCCACGTAGATCTGGCCCGTCACGAAGAAGAAGTCGTAGCAGATGCCGTGCAGCAGGATCCCGCTGTAGAGCATCCACACCAGCGCCTCGTTGTTGCCGAAGGCGAACAGCAGGTAGCGCACCGCCCACGCCAGCATGCCCACCAGCAGCATGTACTTGACGCCGAGCCGCTTGAAAAACCACGGCATCACGAGCATGAAGCCGATCTCCGACATCTGCCCGAACGTCATCTTGCCGGCCGCGTTCGTCACCCCGATCTCGTTCAGGAACGGGTTGGTGAACGCGTAGTAGAACTGCAGGGGGATGCACACCAGGAACGAGCCGAGCACGAACACCGCGAACGACCGATCCTTCATCAGCTTGAGCGCGTCGAGGCCGAGCACGTCACCCAGCGTCGGCGTGTGCCCCAGCTTCTGCGGCGGCGTATGCGGCAGCACGAGCGAATACAGGCCCAGCAGCACCGAGCCGCCCGCCGCAATCTTCAGCGGCACCGACGTCGCCTCGAGCCCCATCGAGCCGATGAACAGGCCCGCCACGATCCAGCCGATCGTCCCGAGCACCCGGACGCCGGGGAACTCCTTGCCGGGATCGGTCATCTGGTGGAACGACAGCGAGTTGGTGAGCGCCAGCGTCGGCATGTAGCACAGCGTGTAGACGATCAACACCGTGTACAGCGGCCCGAACTCGGTCTGCGTCGAGGCGTAGAACAGGACGAGCCCGCCGAACACGTGCAGGACGGCCAGCAGCCGCTCGGTCGCGAAGAACCGATCGGCCACCATGCCGACGAAGAACGGCGACACCATCGCCGCCACCGCGGTCGTGCCGTAGGCCAGCCCGATCTGCGCGCCCGAGAACTTGAGCGTCTCGCCGAGCCACGTCCCCATCGTCACGTACCACGCCCCCCAGACGAAGTACTGGAGGAACATCATCACCGACAGCTTGAGACGGGTACTGCTGTTCATCACGACTCCAGACCCTGATTCTGACTACCCTGTCGAAGATCCTGAGCGAGCGTCACATTACACGCGAGTCGAAGGAAGCGAGCGTCACGATTACCGCGAGTCCTGAGCGAGCGTCCAGAGTCCACCGCGAGTCGAAGGGCTAAGTCCACCACGCGTCGACGGGTGGTTCCGTCAACAGCACACGGTGCAGCAGGCCGACCGCCGCGCGGAGGCCCTCGTCGACCGACGCGAGCGCATCCTCGTGCTCGATGCTCATCACGTAGTCGTACCCGGCCAAGCGCAGCGCCGACACGATCCGCTTCCACTCGAGCTCGTCGTGTCCCCAGCCCACCGAGCGGAACAGCCACGAGCGTTCGCTCATGTGCCGGTAACTCTTGGTGTCGAGGACGCCGTTGATGCCCGTGTTCCGCACGTCGATCGACACGTCCTTGGCGTGCACGTGGAAGATCGCGTCGCCGAGTGCCTTGATGGCGGCGGGCACGTCCACCCCCTGCCAGTACATGTGGCTCGGGTCGAAGTTCACGCCGAGGTTCGGCCCGGCCGCCGCCCGGAGCTTGAGCGCGGTCTCGACGTTGTAGACCACGAAGCCCGGATGCGCCTCGAGCGCCACCTTGATCCCGCGCTTCTCGGCGAACGCCGTCGCCTCGGTCCAGTACGGGATGACCTTCTTGTTCCACTGCCAGTCGAGAATCTCGAGGAACTCCGGCGGCCACGGCGTCGTGACCCAGTTCGGGCGCCTGGCGCCCGCGTGGTCGCCCGGGCATCCCGAGAACGTCACGACCACCGGCACCTCGAGGCGCTCGGCGAGCCGCACGGTCTTGCGGAACGTCGTGTCGTACGCGCGCGCGATGGCGGCGTCGGGGTGAATCGGATTGCCGTGGCACGACAGCGCGCTGATCGTCAGTCCCGCGTCGGCGATCCGCTGGCGATACTCGCGCGCCTGCGCCTTGCTCGCCAGTAACCCGTCGAGATCGAGATGGTCGCTGCCCGGCCACGCGCCGGTGCCGATCTCGATCGCCGTCACGTGCTCGAGCGCCACGACCGCCTCGAGCATCTGCTCGAACGACCGCTTGCCGAACACTGGAGTGAATACGCCAAGTTCCATCGGTGTCCCCCGAAGGTCCGTCAGACGCGGACCGGTGTCCAGACGCCGCCGTTGTCGTGGCTGGCGAGCACGGCGTCGATGATGCACGCCGCGCGGTACCCGTCGGCAAAGGTCGCGAACGCCGGCGGCTTCGTCGCGTCGCCCCCGGCCGCGATGTAACGGTAGATGTCGCGGATCACGTTGCAGAACGCATCAGACCAGCCCTGCTGGTGGCCGCCCGGCAGGTGCACGTACGGACGCGCCGCATCGCCGATCAGCGACGGATCCTTGTCCAGCTCGCGATTCGAGGTGCGCCGGGAGCCGAACCACACGTGGTTCTGGTCTTCCTGCCGCCACCGGAGCGACCCCAGCCGCCCGTTGACCTCGAGCCAGAAGTCGTTCTTGTGCCCCGCGCACACCTGGCCGATATTCACGCTGCCCTTCACGCCGTTCTCGAAGCGCAGCAGGATCGTCGCCAGGTCTTCGCTCTCGATCGTCACCGCTTCGCGCGCCTGGTTGTCGGCCGTGCCGAACGTCTGCACCTGCGCCGGCTTCAGGCGGGTCGTGACGACTGTCGTCAATTCGGCCAGCACCGACGTGATGCGCGCCCCCACCAGGTGCTGCGCCATGTCGCACCAGTGCGACCCGATGTCGGCGAACGCCGAACTGCGCCCGCCCTTGTCGGGCTCGAGGCGCCATGAGTAGTCGGTGTCTTCAATCAGCCAGTCCTGCAGGTATGCGCCGTGAACGAAGTGCACCGGGCCGATCTCGCCCGCCGCCACCATCTGGCGCACCTGCTGCACCATCGGGTTGCCGCGGTAGTTGAACGAGACGGCGTGCACGATGCCCGCCGCCTCGGCCCGCTCGACGAGATCGCGGGCTTCGGCAGCCGACATGGCCAGCGGCTTCTCTGAGATCACGTGCTTGCCGTGCGCGATCGCCGCGCGCGTGACCGGCGCGTGCAGGTGGTTCGGCGTCGTCACGTGGATCACGTCGATGGCCGGGTTGGCCACCAGCGCCTCGATGCTGCCGTACGACGTCGGCACGTGCATCGCCGCCGCCGCGCTGGCCGCCGACGCCTCGGTCACGTCGGCGACCGCCACCACATCGACGAAGCCCAGGCGCCTGACGGCATCCACGTGATGCACGCCTACGAACCCCGGCCCGACGAGGCCCATGCCCAGGCGCGCCTTCGGCGCCCGGGGGGTCGCCGCTACGCCTTGAGCATGCTCTTCGCGGTGTCCAGACATTTCTTCACCTCTTCGACCGGCGTCCCGGTGCCCTGGTACTCGTACTCGATGAACGCGCGGATCGGCGACTTGCGCGCGGCCAGCAGCGTCAGCACGTCGGCGATCGGCGTGTCGCCCTGCCCCCACGCCACGTTGTCGCCCTGGTTCTTCTTGCGGTCCTTCACGTGCAGGTGCGTGATCAGGTCGTGATGATCGCGGATGTACGCGATCGAATCGTAGTTCGCTGCCGTGAAGTGGCCGATGTCGAGGTTGAGCCGGTAGTACTTCGACAGCTTCATGAACGCGTCGAAGCTCTCGAGCGTCGCGCACTCGTTCGGGTCGGTCACCCGCGCGTGGTTGTGCATCGACACGATCAGCTGGTGGCGGTCGGCAAACGGCGCCACGCGCTTCGCGGTCGGCAGCAGCGTCGACACGCTGATCACCCCGACCCCGAGTGCCTTGGCAATCTCGAAGCCGCGATCGATCTCGGCGTCGGTGAAGCTGTCGTTGAAGCTCAGGTTGAAGCAGTAGATCGACAGTCCCTTGGCCTCGAACTTCTTCCTGATGCCCGTGAAGTGCTCGAGCGGCGTCGTCAGGCGGAACTGGCGCACCCGCTCACGCGCGGCCGCGCGTTCGGCCGGATCGACCTGCGTCCCCGGCCCCATCGGCATCGGCGGTTCGATCTGCGGCGACCACAATTCCGCTTCCGTCGCACCGCTGTCGAGCATCGCCTGGACTACGAGATCGACCGAGTCGGCCGCCCCCGCCGGACGCGGCATCGCCCGATAGCTGTACGTCTGCACGCCCAGGTGCACCGGCACCTGGGCCTGCGCGCTCACCCAGCGCGGCACCAGCGCCACCGCCGCGCTGGCCAGCGCCATCGTCGTGAACTCTCGTCTCGTCGTCGTCATCGCCCAGACCTCGTGCCACGCCCACGACCGTCAGCGACGGCCCAGGCGGCACCGACTCTCTCCCGACTCACTTCGGCAAGGCGAACGCCACGTACACGCCACCCGAGGCAGCGCCGCGGGCCTTGCCGCCACCCGCTGGAATCACCACGAACTGCCGGCCGCCCACCGCGTACGTCGCCGGCGTGGCATTGCCCGAGAACGGCAGCACCGCCTCCCACAACACCTTCCCGGTCGCCGCATCGAACGCGCGGAACTTCTTGTCGTAGTTCGTCGCGCCGATGAACACCAGCCCACTCGCCGTCACGATCGGCCCGCCGTAGTTCTCGGTCCCCGTCGTCGGCACGCCTCTGGCCGCAAGCTCCGGATACTCGCCAAGCGGCACGCTCCAGCGGTATTCCCCGGTGTTGAGGTCGATCGCGTTGAGCGTCCCCCACGGGGGCGCCACCGCGGGATACCCGTCGGGATCGAGGAACTTCCGGTACCCGGTGAACCGGTACCTGGAGGCCGGCGCGCTCGACGGCGGCGCCGCTGGCGGGGCCGTCTCACCGCCGTGCGCGCCACCGGGCGCCACGGCCGGCACCGCTGGCGGCGGGGCCTGCAGGAAGGCCACGAGCGCTGCCACCTGCTCACCGGTGAGATCGGGATTCGCCGGCATGCGGCCCGCGCCAGCGCGGATGACCTGTGTCAGCTGATCCGCGGGGCGCTTCTGGCCGATGCCGACCAGCGAGGGAATCTGCGGCGGGGCTCCCGCCAGCCCGTCGCCGTGACAGGCCGCGCACTTCGTCAGATACAGCGCGCGCGCCGACTCGCCTGTCGGCGCAGGCGCAAGACCACCCGTCCACGCGATGTCGTTGGCGTTGACGAACAGCACGCCCGACCGCGGATCGACGGCGCTGCCGCCCCACTCGGCGCCCCCGTCGAACCCGGGGAACACGACCGTGTCGCGATCGAGTGCGAAGGGTACGAACTGCCCCTCGCTGCGGAACTTCGCGAACTCGGCCTGCGCCCACGCGCGCGCCTCGGGCGTGCGCGTGGTCAGCATGTCGGCCGTGAGGCGCTGCCGCGCGAACGGCGCCGGTTTCGATGGCACCGGCTGCGTCTTCGCCGTCACCTCGCCAGGGACGGCGCTCGGCGGGAACGGCGTCTCGACGACGGGAAACAGCGGCTCGCCGGTCTCGCGGTTCAACACGAACACGAACCCGTGCTTCGTGGTCTGCGCGACCGCGTCGATGCGGGCCGAGCCTCGCGTCACCGTCAGCAGCGTCGGCGGCGACGGCAGGTCGCGATCCCAGATGTCGTGGTGGACGACCTGGTAGTGCCACAGGCGCTGCCCCGTCGCTGCCTCGAGGGCGACAAGGCTGTTGGCAAACAGGTTGTCGCCCGCGCGGGCCCCTCCGTAGAAATCGGGGGCGACCGAACCGGTCGGCACGTAGACGATGCCACGCGCCTCGTCGAGCGCCATGCCGGCCCAGTTGTTTGCGCCCCCGAGCGCATCGACAGCGCCGGCCGGCCACGAGTCGGCGCCGGGCTCGCCGGCACGCGGCAGCGTCCGGAACGTCCACTTCAACTGCCCGCTTCGCACGTCGTAGGCGCGGACGTCGCCCGGCGATGCGCCGTCGCCTTCGCCCACGCGGCCGCCGACGATGATCAGGTCGCGGTAGACGATGCCGGGGCTCGTGAGGCGCACCGACTGCATCGCGGGATCGCGTCCGAGGTCGCGGCGCAGGTCGATCGCGCCGTTGGTGCCGAAGCTCCGGATGGGGATGCCGGTGGCCGCGTCGAGCGCATAGAGCGACTGCTCGACGGCGGCGAACACGCGCGCCTCGTTGCCGCTGCGCCAGTAGGTCACGCCGCGGTTCGGGCCTCGCCCGTCGACGCCGGGATCGAACTTCCACTTCAGCACGCCGGTCGCCGCGTCGAGGGCGATGGCCTTGTGCGACGGCGTGTTGGCGTAGAGCACGCCATCGACGACGATCGGGCTCACCTGGAAGCCGCCCGTTTCGCCAGTGTCGTACGTCCAGGCGATGGCGAGCCGCGTCACGTTGGTGCGATCGATCTGCGTGAGCGCCGAGTAGCGTTGCTGCGCGGCGTTGCCGCCGTAGACCGCCCACGCGCCGGTGGCCGGCGCGTCAGCCTTCGCACACCCTGACAGGGCACACGCGCAGAGCGTTGCGAGCGCGAGAGCGTGCGTGCGGCAAAGCCAGCCGGGTGAGGTCAACGCGGAGTCCGTGTCGAAGGGGTCAACTGAGGTGTAATCGGTTACATGCACCTATGTAATCGTTTGCGAGGCGGTTATAGCATGCCCCCTCCCCGCACGCAAGCCCCGCCCGTGCCCCGTCCCCCACGAGGGCCAGCCCTGAGTGAACCCGCCGACCGCCAGTGCCAGCCCTGAATGAGCCCGCCGACCGCCACAAGGCCAACGCCGAAGGAGCCCGTCGACCGCCACAGGGCCAGCCCTGAGCGAGCCCGTCGACCGCCACAGGGCCAGCCCTGAGCGAGCCCGTCGACCGCCACAGGGCCAGCCCTGGGGTGCACGATCAGTGGTAGCTGCCGGTAGGCCTGAGGTCTGATCGGATCGCGGCG
>JAEUQQ010000280.1 GCA_016789685.1 Acidobacteriota bacterium
CGGGCTCGCCCCACGCGCGCCACGTCACGCCGTCATCGTCGCTGACGACCCACCCTCCGAGCTGACTCGAGTTGCCCCACACGCGGCCCGACGCCGGATCGAACCAGCGCGGCAGCGTCACGCCCGAAGGCCAGCTTCTGACAACCTCTGTCCACGATTCCCCGCCATCACGCGAACGGAACAGCGCCGTCTCGTAGCCCGGCGCCTGCGCCGACACCCAGAGTTCGGTCGGCCGATGGGGATTCGCCGAGAACCCATTGACCGTCCAGTCGCCGCTCAGCGAGACATCGCGCCACGTCTGCCCGCCGTCCGTGGTCCTGTGGATCGACTGCATCGCGTGCAGGTAGGCGATCGACGCCGTGACCGGCACGAGCGTTCCACCGCCCGACAGGCCGTCGTTGGCGTCGTGCCACGACCGTCCGCCGTCGTCGCTGCGGACGACGACGGGCTCGTAGCGATCCTGTGATTCGCTCACGGGCGCACCGCCCCTCATCTGCACGCGACCGTCGCGCGTGACGGCGATCATCGGCGCCGAGCGCAGAGGCACGCGCGTGATGCACCGCGCCGAGATGGCGGACCTCGATGCCCACGACACGCGCAGGAGCAGCACCTCGTGCGAGGGCGTCGCGGCCGCGGGGCAGCCCGGGCTCAGCGGCAACGTCGCGCCGGTCGAGACCGCGGCCAGCCACAGGTGGTCGTCATCCTCGGCGGCGGCCCAGAGACCGCGCAGCTCACCAAGTCCGGCCACTGGCACACGTGCGTCCTCTTCGAGATCGCTGCTTCGCCAACGCACCAGCGTCCGCACCGCGCCAGGAGCCGGATCAGGCTGCCACCCGACGAGCGCGATGGCGTGCGCGTCGGCCGACAGGATGGCGAGGTTGCCGTCTGAGATGTTGTGCACATCGAGCTGTTGCAGCGTCACCGGATCGAACCGTCGCAACAGCGAGGAGTCGGCGACCACGATCTCGCCGGCATCGTCGACCGTCATCAGGCCGCTGAACTGTTCGCTCGTGAACGCGAGGGATCGGAGGCGGCCATCGCCCTCGAGCACCGCGAAGAACGGCCTCGTGTCCGGAGTCGTTCCGGGGATCGGCGGTTCGGGCACGCGCGGCGACGCACTGGTGCCAAACACGTAGAACGCGCCACCGGGAGCAGGCAGCACGTGGTTGATATAGCTCTGACTGAACGGCACGACCCAGTCGGCGACGACGTCGCCGGCGCGGTAGCGCGCGACGAAGCCGTTACGTTCGCCGATCGGCCGCCAGGGCCACGGCGCGGGCACCACGCGCGCGGCAGGCCACTGGCGTCCCGCCACCGTCCCCGCGACGACGACACCGCCGTCGGGAAGCGACACCGGGCCCGTGGTGGACTGGGCATCGGCTGGCCAGACGAAGCCAGACGCGAAGCACGCGGCGGGAACGGGGCCTCCGCCCGTGCATACCTCGGCGATGGGGACGGGCGTGGGTTGCGCGGCCGATGGACCGGCGAGCGCGGCGAGCGCAACGACCGTCGGGAGCAAGCGGATCGCAACCCCGATCCAGCGTGTCGAAGACGGCTGCCCCATCCGCCCACGGGCGCGCAGCGCCCAGCCCGGGCGACAAGGAACCAGCATGGAGCAGGAAACCGCGGCACAGACGAGGAAGCGCATGGTGACCGCCAGGCGAAGGCGAACCTGCACGTCAGTCGAGGGGGCCCTGCGCGGGTTGGCCACTGCCGAGGGCAAGGCGTGCGGTCGGCAGAATAGCACCGAACGCGAAGGGCCGGCGTTGCCCGCGATGCCTGAGGGCCGACGCTATCGTGGTGTCGCCAGCGACGGTGCCAGCAGCACAATCAGGAGCGACGCGACCATGGGGCCTCCGGGGCGTTCACAACGATACCTGCGTGCCGAGATCGTCGGCGAGCGCGCGCTCGAAGACGAGGTGGGCCACGGCGACATCCTCGACGGCGAGGCCGAGTGACTTGAACACGACGATGTCGGTGGCCGACTCGCGCACCGGCACGCCGGATCGGACCAGCGCGCCGAGTTCCGCGCGGATGTGGTCGGGGCCGAAGCGGCCTTCGGCGATGCCCTGCACGATGTCGCCAGATTCGACGAGCGCCGCATCGCGCGAGTCGACGACGAGGCGCGCGGCCGCAACGAGATCGGGATCCATCTCGCGGTGATCGTGCCGGCAGGCGCCGACCGAGACCACCAGCGCGCCGTCGCTGACCCAGCGCCGCTCGAGCACGGGCTGCGGTGAGGCGGTCACCAGGACGATGAGGTCGGCCTCGCGGGCTGCGGCCTCCGGGGTCGGCGACGCCACGAGGGTCGGCGCGACCTCGGGTGCGAGTTCGCGCACGAACGCCGACAGGTCGGCTCGCGGACTCCACACCCGCACCTCGTCGATCGAGGGCGACTCCGTCGCGATCGCATGCAGGTGACTGCGGGCCTGCGCGCCGCTGCCGAACAGTGCCATCCGTCGCACGGGCGCCTGCGCCAGGTGGCGCACGGCCACGGCCGACACCGCCGCGGTGCGCACCTCGGTGATGTGCGACCCGTCCATCACCGCCCGCAGCATGCCGGTCTGGTCGTCGAACAGCAGGATGGTGGCGAAGTGGCTCGGCAGGCCACGCGCGCCGTTGCTGTTGAAGACGGTCACCAGCTTCGCGCCGAGTGCGGCGCGCGAGGCGATGTGCGCCGGCATGAGGCCGAGGACCGCGCGCTCGGGGCCGACGAGCAGCGAACTCCGGATCGGCTGCACGACCTCGCCAGCCGAGAGCGCACCGAGCGCGCGCTCCATCAGGCTCACGAGATCGACGCCGGCGAGCGCGCGGCAGACGTCGTGATGTGTCAGCAAGCGGACGGTGGATGCGGCCACGGTGCCTCCGGAGCCTATGGCTGCGTCGCGGCCGCGGCCGGCGCCTTGAGGTACTTGTCGTACCAGGCCACGATCCGCTGCTCGAAGTCGATGCTCTCGTCCACGCTGTTGGGCGGGCGGTGCCCGCCGTTCACGTAACGGACCCACACCACGTCCTTCCCGAGGCGACGCAGCGCGTAGTACAGCTCGCGCGACTGGTTCGCGGGCACGTTCGGGTCCTGGTCGCCGCTGATCGTCAGCAGCGGCGTCTTCACGCGGTCGAGGCGGAAGATGGCGGAGTGCTCGATGAAGCGTTCGGGATACTCCCACAGCGTGCCGCCGATGCGGTCCTGGCTCTTCTCGGGCGCGTGGGTGTTCCGCACGCCCAGCCGCTCGCTGTCGGTGTAGAAGCTCACCATGTCGACCTTGCCCGAGATGTTGATCGCCGCCTTGAAGCGATCGGTCTCGGTCACCAGCAACACGGTGGCGTAGCCGCCGTAACTCGTCCCGTGCACGCCGAGCCGATCCGGATCCGCGATGCCGAGATCGATCAGGCGGTTGGCCGCGGCTGTCACCCCTTTGGCCCACGACTCGCCGGGCCGGCCCACCACGAGGTTGACCGAGGGATGGAACACGGCGTAGCCATGATTGGCCAGCAACGCCGCCCGGCCGTTGAAGCCGTTGTCGAAGAACGTCTCGTAGATCTCGAAGACCGTCGGGTACCGCTTGCCCTTCTCGTACCCCACCGGGTAGCGCAGCACGCCGTGCAGCACCTTGCCGTCGGCATCGCGGTACGACACCAGCTCGGACGTGGGCACCGACGTCTGTGCGATCCACGGGTTGAGGTCGGTCAGCTTCCGCACGTTCGTCATGCCGGCGTCGGCGGCGTAGAGATCGGCCGGCCGGTCGCCATCGGACTTCTGGAAGATCACCGTCGATCCGTCGCGCGACACCTGGAAGCGCTGGTAGAGGCTCGCGTCAGCCACGAGCGGCAGCAGTTGCCGCGTCCGGAGGTCGAGCCGCGACAGGCCGCGTCGCCAGCGATCGGGCTCGCCGTACTGCACCAGCAACCCGTCGCCCCCCGGCGTCCAGTCGACGAACGTGAGCTTCGGATTGCGTTCCTCGTGCGTGTCGTCGAGCGTCAGCACGCGCTCGCGCGCGCCGTCGGCAACCGAGGCGACGTACCAGCCCTTCTTGCTCGTCAGCAACACGCGCGCACCGTCACGCGAGAACGCCGTCACCGAGAAGCTCTCCGGCTCGTCGTCTTTCGCGGGGTCTTTCGCAGGCGCGGCCCCCGGCTCCACCTTCGGCCGTGGCGTGATCGAGCGAGGCGCGGCCTCGTCGATCCGCTGCACGAACGCCTCGCCCTTCTTCGCATACGCCAGCATCCGCCCATCGTCTGACCACCGTGGCGTGCTCGTCTCGAACACGCGGGCCTCGAGCACGGTGCGCGGTTCGCCGCCGAGCCGCGCGGTCTTCACCGCGTTGTCGGTGCCGCCGATGACGTCGTAGCTGGTCTTCGTGGTTGCATCTTCGAGCCAGGTCACGAACGACCCGTCGCGCGACAGCTGGTAGCTCGTGATGGGCGTGGACGGCACCACGCGCGTCGCAGCGCCCGTGACGGGATCGATCGTGGCCAGCGCGCGGCGACGGTTGGCGCGACTCAGCCGATCCCAGTCGAGGAACGGCGCCGACGACTGCACGACGATGGGCCCCTGGACGAGCGCGGTGAACGCCGCGCGCGCCGCCTGGTCGTCGGCCGGGTCCCGCAGCGCGACGAACAGGCGCGTTCCGTCTGGCGTCCAGGCCAGCTCCGAGGTGGCAGCAACCTCGTGCCCCGTTCGACGCGGCACCTCGACGAGCGTCTTGCGCGTGACGTCGTAGACCCAGAGCGACGTGAGCGGCAGGCCCGCAGCCGACTCTGCCGCGGTCAGCAGGGCCAGCCGATCGCCAGCCCGGTTCCAGGCCGCCTGCCGGATGTTGAGGAGGCCCGTCGCGGGACGTTCGATCGCGCCGCTGCGCGTGTCGATGACGAGCAACTCGACCATCGACGGCGCGACATACGTGGGATCGCCGTACCGCCGGTGGTCGGTGACCGCGTTGTCGCGGAGCCGGCGCACGCTGGCGGCCACCCTTCGGCCATCTTCGCTGAGGTCGAGCACCGTGAGGGTCGCGACCCTCAGGATGTCGTCGGCCGTGAAGGCCTCGCGCTGCTGCGCAGTGGACGAGGTGACCGTGAGCAGCAGGACACCGGCGGCGACGAGGGTACGCATGGAGTGGGCCTCTCGGGTTGCGTGCGGGCCCCGATTCTACCCCGCGCATGCGCCACGGCGGCGCCGGCATTCGCGCGGGTCCATCCGCGCGTGAGCACTCCCGAGTGCGGCGTCGCCGCCGGGCGTTGGACGTTCGAACGCGCTCCTAGTCAACGCTGGAGCGCGCCTGCCCATGACTCCCCGTTCACGCCCGGCCCGGGGTCGCGGTCAGGCCTCGCCCGACCACCGCCGGATCCTGGGCGTCAGCACGACGAGCAGCACCGACGAGGCCAGCAGGGCGACGGCGATGCCGCCGTAGAGCGTCATCAGCCGGCCCGGGTCATCTGCCACGAAGAAGCCCGAGAGGAAACCCGCGAGCTTGTTCCCGAGCGACGTCGCGAAGAACCAGAGTCCCATCATCAGGCCGACGAACCGCGCGGGCGAGAGCTTCGTCACGGTGCTCAGGCCCACCGGCGACAGGCACAGCTCGCCGATGACGTCGAACAGGTACACGGCGACGAGCCACATCGGGCTGATCTTCCCGGCCCCCGTGAGTGCCGAGGCCGGCACCAGCAGGCAGAACGCGATGCCGATCGCGAACAGGCCCATCGCGAACTTGGTCGGGCTCGACGGCTGCCGGGCACCGAGCCGCACCCACAACCTCGCGAACACCGGCGCGAGCAGGATCACGTAGAGGGGCGTGAGCGACTGCAGCCAGCTCGCGGGGAACGTGACCCCGAAGACGTTCGTGTCGACCAGCCGCTTGGCAAACAGGTTCAGGCTTGCGCCCTTCTGCTCGTAGGCCGCCCAGAACAGGATGGTGAACGCGAAGAGGACGACGATGGCGCCGATCCGCTTCCATTCCTCGGCCGTGAGAATCTCCGGCGAGCCGCCGGCGGCCTTCGCCTTCTGTGCCGCCGCGCTGTCGGCCTGCGGCAGTCGGCCGGCCTGCACGACGTAGACGAGGATGCCGACGAGCATCCCGATGCCCGCGGCCCCGAACCCGTAGTGCCAGCTGCGCGCGGGGTCCATCCCCATCCCCGCGAGCCAGGCCTTGAACGCCGGGCTCTCGGCCAGCCACCCGCACACCAGCGGCGCCATCAGCGCGCCGATGTTGATGCCCATGTAGAACAGCGAGAACCCGCTGTCGCGCCGCGGGTCGTCGGGACCGTAGAGGCGGCCCACCATCGCGCTGATGTTCGGCTTGAGCAATCCCGTGCCGACGGCGATCATCGACAACCCGACGTAGAACGCCGGCAGCGAGTGCATGACGAGCACGAACTGCCCGGCCGCCATGATCACCGCGCCCAGCAGCACCGCGCGGCGCGCGCCGAGCCAGTGGTCGGCAACGAACCCGCCCGGCAGCGCGAGGAGGTACACGGCCATGGTGTACGTGCCGTACAGCGAGCTGGCCTGCACGGTGTCGAACCCGAGGCCGCCCTCGGCGAGTGGCGCCACCATGAAGAGCACCAGGATGGCGCGCATGCCGTAGTAACTGAAGCGCTCCCAGAGCTCGGTCAGGAACAGCGTGGTGAGTCCCGCCGGGTGTCCCCCGAGGCCGCTGGTATCGAGTTGGACCGTCGTCTGCGTCGTCATCGGCCGACATGCTCGCACGGCGAGGCCGCTGCGGGCTACCGCGGACAGCGCGGGGCGCGGGCAAGCGCCAGTTCCCTGTCACCGTTCGCACTGGTCCAGAACAGATCACGGAGCCCCTTGATCTCACGCGGCGGCGCAGGCCACCGTGGGTCACCGGAATCGGCCGCGCCTCGTCAGCGCAGCGCGAGACGTCGAACACGCCGAGGGCCTCGCGCGAGTCCTGACCGTGCGGATCGCCGCGTTCGTCGAGTCGCTCAGTCGACGACCGGGAACCCCTCGACCCTGGCGGCGGCCGCGAGCCGCTCGTCGAGCGTCACGAACTCAAGCGTCGAGGGCCGCCCGCGCGACACCAGCACGGCTGCGGCGAGTTGCAGCGCATCGGCCGACCGCAGCGGATGCACCCGGAGCAGGCGGCGGGCGACTTCGCGCACCTCGTCGCCGGGCTCTGCCTCCTGCCACATCCGCGACAGGCGTGCCAGCCGATCGAAGGCCGCCTGCGCACCGGCCTCGGCCAGGCTGCCCTCGCGCAGCCTCCGCGCGATCGCGGATGCGCATTCGACATCAGTGCCCCACCAGACCACGACCTCGGGATCGGCCCGTGCCAGCCGACGCAACCGCAGGCTCGACGGTTCGGCCAGCAGCAACGGCACGATGGCCGACGCGTCCCAGAACTTCATCGCCCCTCACGCCGCTCGTCGAGCAGCGCCTGCAGCACCGACCCGCCGCGCTTCGCCCGCGGCAGCGCGCCCTCGAGCGCCGACTTCGCCAGTGGTTCTCGCGCCGGCCTGACGATACCGGCCCGGACCAGGTCTGCCAGCCGGCCATCGCTCCCACGGGCCGGGCCTGCCACGGGCTCGAGCCGGGCCACCGGCCGTCCGCGATCGACGATCAGCACCGACGAACCGGCCTTCACGCTATCGACGAGGGCGCTGAAGCCATTCTTCGCTTCCGTTATACTGGCTCTCTTCATAGAGCCATTATAGCCATGACGACGGGTTGGCCGGGCTCTGTCGACGCAGACGAACCCGCGCTCACTTCTGCAACTGGAACCAGCGCTCGAGCAGCGCGTCGGCCTGCCGCGTGAGCGCCGCCTTGCGGGCGGAATCCGTCGCGAGGTGCTCGGCTTCGAAGGTCAGGATGCATGAATATTCATCGTAGCCTCGCGTTACTGTCGCTCCTGGCACTCGTGGGCCTTCAGACCGAGCCCAGCGCCCAGCCAGAGGCCCTCCCAGGTGACATTGCGGCAGCGGCCGAAGAGGCTTTCGTCGCCAAGCAGACGGCCATCGGCGGCGGACACGGCGGATTCGTGGTTACCTTGCCTCCGCTGACGGCGGACGGCCCCGAGTCGAGGCTACCGTCGTTCAATCCCCTGAAGGATGGGTTCACGCGCTGGCTTGACACGACCAGGCTGTCGGGTGACTACGCAGACGACAGCTTGGCGAAGCTCGCAGGGATCCGCCAGGATGATCCCGCCCGTGCGCTGAACGCATTGGCGCGGCAACGCGGCGAGTGGCACAGCCTTTCTCTGCGAAAGGCACCTGTCCTCGAGGACCGCCGTGCCCAGGTGTGTCGTCGGGCACTGTTGTCGGAGCTTCAGCTTCCGGTCTCGGAGTCGAACGTGCTGCGCCTTGCCACCGGGGTGTTGCGCTCGACGCGTGGCCTTCGACCGGTGGATGGGTTTGGGCGTTGCCTCGCCCCGGCCCTCCCGACGGAGATTGCCATCCCCGCTGGAGTCACTCTGCGAGAGGCGCTGACCACTGTTGCAGCGTCGGCTGAGGCCTTCGTGTGGGCAGCGGTCGATACGGGGACCTCGTGCGACTTCGGCGTCCTCTTTGTTGGAGAGCCGGAAGCGATACTCTGCGAAAGCGCGGTGTGGAGCGTCAAGGCCGCTGACCTGCCACGGATGAACCCACAGCGCTAGGCTGAGGCGAGCCCTCGTGACGTGTGACGCGGGGAGGGCCACGCTCAGTGCTACCCGTGAATGGCTGATGGTTCGATTGCCGGGTCTGTTCGGCGCGATGGTGATCGACGTCATCGCCGTCGCGCCGATTGGGCCTCGCTGTGGATGGCCGTCGCCGCCGACACCGGCGCCACCGTGCTCGTCACGCTCAACGGGCTGCGCCTGCGGCGTCCGCGCGCGCCGCGCGCGCCCGAGGTCGCATCGGCGTCGCCGGGGTCGCTCACTTCTGCAACTGGAACCAGCGCTCGAACAGCGCGTCGGCCTGCCGCGTGAGCGCCGCCTTGCGGGCGGAATCCGTCGCGAGGTGCTCGGCTTCGAAGGTCAGGATGCTCGCCTTCATGCGCAGCGCATCGCCGAACCTGGGGTCGGCCGTCATGGCCGCGTCGGCCAGCGCATGCGCCTCGGCCACGAGGCGCACCCTCTCGGCACGCGGCAGCGTCGGCACCATCTCGGCAATGTTGAGCACGAACATCGCGGCTTCGCGGCGCATCGGCGCCGTCGCGGGGATGGCCGCGCGCGCCCGCGTCAACGCGCCGGGCACCAGTTCGGCGCGCCCCGCCTCGAACAGCAACTGCACGCGCGCGTAGTGCGCCGCCGGAAACCACGGCACGGTCTCGCTGTAGCGCTCGTAGATCGCGGCCGCCTCGAGACGCTTCCCCGCCTTTGCGAGGTCTTCGGCGCGCAGCGTCTCGCGCATCCACCCCGGCGGCGTCGCCATGGGATGCGGCGCCATCGCGGCCTGCGCCTGCGCCGGTGGCGCGGTCGCGCACATCACCCACAGCAGCACCACGACAACTACGGGAACAGGCACCCGCGCTGCGCGCATCGTCGGTCACCTCGGCGGCCGGCACGCCCACTGGCGCCGGCGATGGCTGTCTGCAGAGACAGGCCCGTCACGGCCCGTGGCCAGATTAATACCACGCGTGCGGCGGCCGTCGCCGCCAGAGACGGTCCCGCGCCGTCGATGGTGAGTGGCGGGCGCCGATGTCCCGGCCGCGCCGCCTACGACGCCGTGAACACCAGGAAATACTGATCGGGCAGGAAGGTGTGCTCGGCCGCCAGCCGGAACCCGTTGCGCTGGAACTCGTCGACCACGGCCGCCCGCGCGAGCTTCATGTTGGCCGGGCCGCGCGGCGAGTCCTTGTGGAAGTCGACCACCGCCACGCGCCCCCCCGGCCTGAGCGCCGCCTTGACCCGTGCCAGGTACGCGTCGCGCCCGTCGATGTGGTGCCACGTGTTGCACGTGAAGATCACGTCGACGCCGCCCGCCGGCAGCCGCGGGTCGTCGAACCCGCCCAGCACCGGCACGAGGTTGCGCATCCCGGCCGCCGTGGCGCGCCGGCCCACTTCGTCGAGCATCGGCTGCGACACATCGACGGCCAGCACGCGCCCCTGCGGCAGCAGCGGCGCGAAGCGCAGCGCGAAATACCCCGAGCCCGCCCCGATGTCGGCCACCACGTCACCGGGCTTCAGCGCCAGCGCCGCCACGACCTCGTCGGGCTTCTGCCACGCGGCGCGTGCCGGGTCGTCGAGCGACTTCATGTAACTCACCGGGTCGCGCTGCACGCGATCGCCGTGCGGCGCCGCCCCATGCTGGGCCACCACCGGCAGGGCCGCGAGAGCCGTGAAGACAAGGAGGGCAGACACCGTGCGCATCGCCAATGACCTCGTACGGCCACACCTGTGCCGGGCCGCGGGTGGGCAGTATCGGCGAGGCCTGTGACGATGGCGACTCGAAACCACACAGACCGTCGCCGGCGGCCCACGAGTGGTCGTGCACACGCGATGAGCGCGAACTCCGCGCGCTTCGGCACGCCTACAGCTTGAGCAGCGTCTCGCGCAGCACCTTGGCCTGGATCCGGCTCACCGGCAGCTTCTGCCCGTTGGTGAGCGTCACCTCGTACGTGCCGCCCGGCATCACGCTCGCCCGCTGGATCAGGTCGACCGCCGCCAGCGTCCCCCGCCCCAGCCGCACGAACCGCCGCGGATCGAGCCGCGCCTCGAGCGCATGCAGCCGGTAGGTGATCGTGAAGCGCTCGTTCTGGATCGTCGT
>JAEUQQ010000281.1 GCA_016789685.1 Acidobacteriota bacterium
GCGCGAGGCCATCTTCGAAGCGTCGTTCGCCGCCGAGCAGACACGCGGCGACGTGCTGGCCAAGCGGTTCGAGGAAGCCCTGAAGCAGGCCCAGACCGAGCCGGTCACCAAGCCCACGCGCGATTTCGATCTCGACTGAGCGGCGCCGGCGCCACCGGGGCGCCCCTACACGTCGTCGCGTTCGTCGTGTCCGCCGAGGTCGAGGGCCGTGTCACTGAAGGCGATGTCGTGCGCCTGGATCAGGTCGCGCAACAGGCGGCGGGCGGCGCCGAACAGCTCGTGCGGCACGACGAGCGTCAGCGCGATCTGTCTCATCCGTGGCAGCAGCACCAGCGTGGGGTCGCGCTCCTCGCGCCACCGCATCCCGCCGATCGTGGTGTAGGGCACGAAGCCCGCGTCGCACCACACGCCATCACGATAGAACCCGTAGCCGATCCGCATCGACAGCGGCATCAGGTAGCCGTAGTAGACCAGCATCATCGCCTCGCCGAAGACATCGGCGACGTGTCGTTGCTGCACGACGAGCTTGAACAGGATCAGTACGCCGAGCAGCGCGCCGAGCAGCAGCATCAGGCCGTAGAACGGCGGGCGCTGGCGCGGCCAGATCAGGAGCGCCGTCGGGCGCAGGCGGTAGAACCGCGCGAACTGGAGCGCAAGGCGGAGGTTGGCGGCGAGGAAGCCGACGCCGAACACGAACAGCACGCGCGGGAGGAAAGCGTCAGGCACCGTGCACGTATCTCGACGTGCACGGTTGTACTGGCTCACCGGCCGCCCGTCAAGGCAGCGCAGGCGTCAGCCGGCGAGCCGGGGATCGAAGCACACGCGGCACCGCGCCTCGTAGGCGCCCGAGGCGCCCACCAGCACGCGCTCGCGGCTCTGCACGAGGCGCTGCGTGTGGTTCGCCGGGTTGCCACAGACGACGCAGATGGCGAGCGTCTTGGTGATGTACTCGGCGATGGCGAGCAGCTGCGGCATCGGCTCGAAGGGCTTGCCGAGGTAGTCCTGGTCGAGGCCGGCCACGATGACACGCTTGCCCTGGTCGGCCAGCGTGTTGCACACGGCCGGCAGTTCGGCGTCGAAGAACTGGCCCTCGTCGATCCCGACCACTTCCGAGTCCGGGTCGATCTGCTCGAGCAGGAGGCGCGACGAGGGCACGGCCACCGACTGGATCCGCATGTCGCTGTGCGACACGAGGTGATCGCTCGCATACCGATCGTCGATGCCGGGCTTGAAGATCTGCACGCGCTGCCGCGCGATCTGGGCGCGGCGCAACCGCCGGATCAACTCCTCGGTCTTGCCCGAGAACATGCTGCCGGTGATGACTTCGATCCAACCGGTGGGACGGGAATGCCGGACAACATCCATCATGGCAAGGGACTCACGGAATAGGGGTCGGGATTATAGAACGGCGCCAGCGCGGCCACAACGGCGAGCCGGAAGGCGTCGCGCCGCCCGATGACGTCGGCGGTCAGCACCCCCCAGGCGCCCCGGTGGCTGCGGGTACCGGCGCCGGCGCGCGCGTCGATGACATCGCCGAGTTCGCGCCCCGCCAGGACCTCGTCGATCACGCCTGCCGGCACGAGGATGGTGGGACCGGCGCCCAGGGCTTCGTCGCGGCCGTCGAACGCGCACGCCCACGACCGCAGGACCCACACGCGGCCGCCGTCGTGTTCGATGCAGTCGAGGCCGCCTTCGAGGCCGAGGGCAATGAGGCGGGCGCCATCGGCGATGCGGCCGTGCAGGGTGCGCGCCCGCAGCCGGGCCCCGGCAATCGTCTCGGCCTCGGACATCGGCATGGCGGGGGCGACATCGCCGACGTCGTGGGTCGACAGGCGCGCACCGCCGAACGCGGGCGCAACCGACGCGATGGCGGCGATGGCCTCGCGCGCGCCCTCGATCTTGGCGGGGCGCGTCGAGGCCACGGCGACGTGAAGCGGCATCAGACGCGCGAGAGGTACTCGCCCGTCTCGGTGTTGACGCGGATCTTCTCGCCCACCTCGACGAAGGCCGGCACGTTGACGACGAGGCCCGTCTCGAGCGTCGCCGGCTTCAGCTGCGCGCTCGCCGTGGCGCCCTTGATGGCCGGCACCGCCTCGACAACCTTGAGATCGACCGTCTGCGGCAGCTCGATGCCCACCGGATCGCTCTCGTAGAACTCGACGTTGATCGTCGACTCGGGCAGCAGGTACAGCATCGAATCGCCGAGCGCCTCGTCTGAGAGGTGGATCTGCTCGTAAGTCGACGTGTCCATGAAGTAGAAGTCGCTGCCGTCCTTGTACAGGTACTGCATCTCGCGCTCGTCGAGGATGGCGCGTTCGACGACGTCTTCTGAGCGGAAGCGGTGGTCGATCAGCGACCCGTTGCGGATGTTGCGCATCTTGACGCGGACGAACCCACGCAGGTTGCCCGGTGTGACGTGCGTGGCCTCGATGATGCGCAGGAGCTGGTTCTCGTGCTTGATGAGATTGCCCTTGCGGAGCTTGGTCGCTGAAATGGTGTTGGCCATGGCTGCTGTCTGGGACGAACGCGAGTGACGGACCTCGGAACCGCGGCGGCGCGTGCCACAGGAACGGCACGTCCACGGGCGGACAACCGGTGGATGTTATCACGCCCCCTGCAGGCCGGCCAACGCGACCGACGGGGCTCCCGTGGTACCATCGACGATCGGACACCACACCATGGCCAAGCGCGTCGTACTCGCCTCGTTGCTCATCCTGACCGGCTTCACCGCCGGCCTCGTGCTCACCGGCCGCCTCCAGATGTCGCAGGAGAGTCACGCGCTCCCCGACCCGGCCCAGCCGCCAGGTGCCCCGGGGGCCCAGACCGTGGCCGTCCAGGGTCCACCGGCCGCG
>JAEUQQ010000310.1 GCA_016789685.1 Acidobacteriota bacterium
ATTGGCCACCAGCGGCAGGCGATCGTCCCATGCCTCGACGCCGAGCACGGCGCCTGCCGCGACGTGGTCGTAGATCCAGCGCGATGCGGCGATGCGCGTGTGGCTCTGGCGGTAGATGGCCGTGAACGCAAACGCCCACGCCGCGGTGGCGACGACGACGAATACGAGTGGTACGCGCACCGCCAGCGATCGCCACGACCACCCCGCCGCGCCCGAGCGCGCGATCGCGACCAGCGCCCATGCCGCGAGCAGGCAGAGCATGGGGTACGCCGGCAGCAGGTACCGCAGCGTCGCCGCCGTGGACGTACCGACGGCCGCGAGCACGACCAGGGTCCACGCCACCGGGAACAGGTGAGGCGCGCGCCAGTCGCCGATGACGCGCCAGGCCGCGACGACGAGCGCGCCGAGCGCGGTGAGCCCGAGGGCGGGCCCCATGCCAACCGTCGCCAGGTTCCAGAGCGGAAACAGCAGCGTCGCCCGGTGCGCCCACTGATGATCGGGAGGCCAGTCGAATCCCCCCGACGCCCCGACGAACGATCGCGTCACGTCGTTCATCCAGGTGCCCCCCGGGCGCAGGCTCCACAGCGACGCGAACGCATCGGGGGCCGCAACCTTGGCGGCGGCGAGCGCAGCCAGGCTCACGACCACGAGCAACCAAGCGGCAGCCCGCACGCCCCGTCGTCGCGCCAGCGGATCGCCCGCGCAGGCCGCGCGCCACGTCAGGGCCGCACAGGCGATGACGGCGGGCACCGCCAGCAGCACGCCGGTCACCTTGCACGCGAACGCGACGCCGATTCCTGCCCCGGCGGCTGCGGCGGCGCGCCGCGATCCGGTGGCGACGACCGACGCGAGTGCCGCAAGCGTCGCCGTGCACGCCGTCGTCAGGAAGCTGTCGACGACGAAGAAGTGACTGTGCTGGATGGCCAGGACCGCACAGGCGTACAGCGTGGCGGCGACCAGGGCCGTTGACGCGTCGTAGAGCCTGCGCCCCATGACGAACACGAAGACGACCGTGAGCAGGTCGGCACAGGCGCTCAGCGCGCGGCCCGTCCAGGCGGCCACGACCGGCGTCGCGTCGCGGCCCGTCGCGGCCACGGCAAGGCGATTGAGCGTGGTGGGCAGGCTCCCGTAGGCAAACCACGCGTCGGGCGTGCGCGGGTTCAGCGGCGAGCGCGCGGGATCGAGATACGCCAGTGGCGTCGCCGGCACCGCGAGCCGTGCGGTGGTCGTGGCCAGGAAGCGCTCGTCGGGGTGCAGCAGGCGGTGCAGGTCCCACGACGCGCCCGACAGGCGCGGGGCCGCCGCGGCCAGCACGACCAGCAACACCGCGGCGACATCGCGCCGCCGCCATGACGTCGCGGCTGGCGCCACGCGACCGCTGTCGTGTCGATCACCCTCCCCGGCCATGTGCCGCCTACACTACAGCATCGTCGGGGTGTCCAGGCGACGATGCCGACCGTGTTCAGGAGCGCGGATCGACGACGCCCGCGATGGCGATGTCGTCTGCCTCGGTCGTAGACGGTGCGGTGCCGCGCCTGAGGTCGTACAGCACGTAGGGCCCCTCGCTCCCCCCGGGCGTTGGTTCGAGCACGCCGGCGAGGGCCGCCGCGTAGAGCGGCGCGGCGAAACGCAGCGGGCCAGCGACCCACTGCCCCGTCAACCGGCGCGACGCCAGGTTCGACACTCCGGCGTAGTGCAGTACGTCGAAGGCAGCGTGCGCGCGCGGCGACAGGTAGTAGCGCCACTCCGAGACGATGAGCCCATGGCGGGCAAACCTGGCGATCCCCTGATCGGGCGCGTCGGTCGTCACGTGCCGCGAGTGCCTGTTGAACCAGCGCCCGTACCATCGCGCGAGTGACGCAAGCCCGAGGCGCGAGGCGAGCGTGGGCACGGCCAGCATCGCGGCGAATCGATGCGATGGCGCCGTCACCAGCAGGCGTCCCCCCGGCCGCAGCACGCGGGCGATCTCGGCAAGCGCTTCGTCCACGCGCTCGACGTGCTCGAGCGTGCTGTTGGCCACCACCGTCGCGAAGGTCCCCGCGCCGAATGGCAGGCGGCGTCCGTCGGCGCACACGAGCCGTCGATGTGCAGACCGGTGGCGCGCGTCGGCGAGCGCTCGCGGGTCGGCGTCGATCCCGACATCGAAGACACGTCCCAGCGCCTCCGCGAAGTGGGCGTCGCCGCATCCGAAATCGAGCGTCGTCCCCTCGAGCACGCCAGCGTCGCCGATCAACTGCGCCTCGACCGAACGCACCAGCGCCCGGAAGGCCGGGATCTCCGTAGCCTGCGTCCGGAACTGCCTGATGCGCGCGCGATGCTGCGCGGCCGCCCGGCGATGCCGCTGGGCCGTGTCGGCCAGCCACGACTCGACCTGTTCGATGGCCAGCGTGCTGTCGTAGGCGCCCTGGATGGCGGCGCGCGGCTGCACGAACGCCCCGCGGGCCGACACGACCGTCGCGAGGCCATCCGCGAGCGAGGCCGCGTGCGCGGGCCGCACCAGCACGCCCATGCCAGTGCGCGTGACGGGTTCGCGCACGCCAGGCAGGTCACTCGCCACGACGGGGGTGCCGCAGAGCATGCTCTCGACCTGCACCATCCCGAAGCTCTCGGTCTCGTTCACGCTCGGAAGCACCGTGACGTCGCACGCCGCAAAGCACGCGGCCAGGTCTGAGGTCGCGAGTTCACCCGTGAACACGACTGGCGGATCGCACGCCGCGAGCCGCGCGTGAAGCCGTTTGCGATACGCGCGCTCGCCGATGACCTGTAACTGGTCGGCGGTGACCACGAGGCGCGTGTGACCCACCCGGCCGGCGACGATCGGCAACGCGTCGAGCAGGTACTCGACCCCTTTTTCGGCAGCCTTCCGCGCCGCGAGCAACACGTGGCAATGGTCGTCGCGCAGTTGCCACCGTTCGCGAAACGCCTGCCGGTCGGCCGCGCTCACCTCTGGCATCGCGACGGGCGGCGGGATGGCGACGATCTTGTGGCGCGCGTCGCGCAACGCGGGCTGGTGGTCGGCGTAGTCGGCCGACAACACCAGGATGCCGGTGGCATCGGCGATCGCACCGGCAAACACGGCGCCGCAGGCTCGTTCGAGGGCGCGTTGGGCGATCCCGCCGCCAAACCGCACGCCGCAGGCGTAAACGAGGGCCAGCGGACGCCCAGACCGCTTCGCCTGGCGACGGCTCCACCAGACGGCATCGGGGTTGGCGGGGAGGCTCTGCACGATCACGTCGTGCTCCGGGGCCAGGCGCGCGAGCGCCGCGGGCACGCCTGGCGACACGACGCCTTTCCCCGGCCGCCACCAGACGGGCACGCGGACGACGTGGACCCCGTGCATGTACTCATCGGCGGCGAGGTCGGGCCGGTAGCGCGACGTGAGCACCGTGACCTGGTGGTGGCGCGCGGCGAGAGCCTCGGCGATTCGCTGGATGTGAATCGTGAGGCCCGACACGTGCGGACGGTAGTAGGTGAGGGCGAAGAGGATGCGCATGACCGCGCCGAGACGTGCGTCGGCGATCGTATACCGTCTGCCCACTGCCCCATCGGCCGGCCACCAACGCCGCCCCGGGTGACCGCGATCGGAGCCGTCTCGGGCGATAATGCAGCCCCGACACCCCATGCCATCCTCGCCGCTTCCAGGTCCAGGCGCCTTCGCGTGGCGCGATGCCGCCATCGCCGCGGCCGTGTTCGTCGTCGTCGCGGGCATCCTGCTCGCCATGGGCCGCGTGCCGATCTGCACGTGCGGCCACATCAAGCTGTGGCACGGCGTGGTGCTGAGCTCCGAGACATCGCAACACCTCAGCGACTGGTACACCTTCTCGCACGTGATCCACGGATTCGCCTTCTACGGGCTGCTCTGGCTCGTCGGGCGGCGCTGGCCGATCGGCATGCGCCTGGCACTCGCGCTCGTGATCGAGGGGGCGTGGGAGGTCTTCGAGAACACGCCGTTCGTCATCAACCGCTACCGGGCGGTGACCATCTCGCTCGACTACTTCGGCGACAGCGTGCTCAACTCGATGGCCGACATGGCGGCCATGGCGCTCGGCTTCGTGCTCGCCCGGCGGTGGCCGACGTGGGTGATCGTCGCGGCCGCCATCGCGATGGAGGTCTTTGTCGGCGCCATGATCCGCGACAACCTCCTGCTCAACATCCTGATGCTGATCCACCCGGTCGACGCCGTCCGCCAGTGGCAGGCGGGCGGTTGAGGCGTCACATCGTCCTTCATCTGGATTCGCACGCGCTGACCCGCGCCTTGCGCGCTACGATCGACCTCCGTGTCTGACGCCCCGCTCGTCACCTCGACCGCCCGGCGCTTCCTCGCGCTCGGCACGCTGGCCGGCCGCGTGGGGGCCTCGTTGCTCACGGCACGCGTCGCCGATCTCGCGCGCGGCCGCGACGCGCGCGCCACGAACCGGGCCGAGGTGCTCGTTCGCAACGCGACGCGCGTCGTCGAGACGCTGGGGCGCCTCAAGGGCGGCGCCATGAAGCTCGGGCAGATGCTCAGCCTCCACGCCGAACTGCTGCCGCCGGGTGTCGCCGACGTGCTCAGCGCGCTGCAGAAGAGCGCGCCCAGCGTCCCGAGCGAGGTGATGGAAGGCGAGGCGCGCCTGGCGCTGCGCCACTTCGACGAACTCTTTGCGACGTTCGACCCGGTGCCGTTCGCGTCGGCGTCGATCGGACAGGTGCATGGCGCCACGCTGCGCGACGGCCGGCGCGTGGCGGTCAAGATCCAGTACCCGGCGATCGACCAGATCCTGCGCGCCGACCTCTCGAACCTGCGCACGGTGATGGCGAGCCTGTTCGGCATGTTCTCAGACGCCGACTTCACGCCGATCTGGGGAGAAATCCGCGACCGGCTGCTCGAGGAACTCGACTACACCCGCGAGGCCGACCTGCTGCGACGCGTGGCGGCGCTCCACGCACACGTGCCCGAGATCGTCATCCCGGCGGTGATTGACGAGGCGACCACGCGCACCGTCCTGACGATGGAGTACGTGCCCGGCATCGCACCCGACGCGGCGTGCTCGGATCGCTACCCGCAGGACCTGCGCAACCGCTGGGGCGTCGTCGTGTTCGAGTGGCTGTTCCGCGGGCTGTTCGAACACCGCCTGCTGCACGCAGACCCCAACTTCTCGAACCTCGCGTTCCGCGAGGATGGCCGCGTCGTCGTCTACGACATGGGGTGCGTCAAGGAGGTGCCGACGGCGGTGGCCCTCGGCTACGCGCGCCTCCTGCGCGCGGTGCTCGATGGCCGGGGCGGCGACATCCCCGGCATCCTCGGCGACATGGGCATCGGTTTCGCCGACGGCTCGCCGATCCCCTCGGAGATCACGACGCCGTTCCTCGAACTGTTCCAGGGAATGGTGGCCGACGGCACGCCGTACACGTTCGGCACCGACGCCACGCTCTACGAACGGGTGTTCGCGCTCGGCTGGCAGCACGCAGGCGACGCGGCCGAGGTGCGGTTCCCTCCCGACATCGTCTTCGTGCACCGGACGCTGGCGGGCCACTTCGGCAATCTCGGCCGTCTTCGCGCCACGGCGCGCTGGCGCGACATCGCGGTGCCGCTTCTCGAACGGGCCGAGGCGACGCTGCTGCCGCGCAGGCGCGTCCGCCGGTAATCGGGGTCGTCGGTCGGGCGCGGCCGCAGCTATGATGGCGCAACGTGGCCGCTCCGCTCGCCGCCACCGGTCGTCGTGTGGGGGTGGCGCGCGGGCACGCCGAGGGGTCAGGTCTTGAAAAATGCTGCAATGAAAGATGTGACCCCTTCTGTTGTGGCGGCGGTGATGGCGCTGGTTGTGCCGGTGGTCGCGGGAGCGCAGGGAACCGCGCCGCTCGCCGCCGACGATGCGGTAGCCTGGTGCGAAGCCATTGCCGACCACATCCCCGGCGAGCCCGATACCGCGTTGTTCGTGGCGGCGTCGTGGCCGAGCCTCCGCATCGAGCGAATGCTGGGCGCGCTGACCGACGGGATGAAGCGTGTGGCGCGACCGGCCGCACGCGACGATGACGCCACGGCGCGGCTGCGCGAGGCGTTGGCACCGTTTGGGTTGGCGCACGAGGCCCTGTCGAGTGGCGACCTCACCCGCATCGTGCGGCGCGGGGCCGTGCTCCACACCGACATCGCCCTGCTGACCGACGGCAATCGCGATCTCGGTGGCGGCGTCCCCTCACCCGGCAGCGCCGCCTCGGTGACCATCTTCGACGGCCAGCCGGCCGGCTACCGGCGCGGCGGCGGACACCTCGATGTCGCGCGCATGCTGCTCGATCGCATCAGGCCCAGCGCATCGATCGATCCCGGCGTCTGGGCATGGTATCGCGCGGTCGCGGCGCACCTGATGGCGCACGCCGAGTTCGGCGAACTGCGGAAGCACCTCGCACATGGCAAGCGCGTCGTGCCACGCGACGGCGTGCTGCTGATGTTCGACGCGGCGATGCACCACGCGCTCGCCTCGCCGCGCGTGCAGGCGGCGATGACGACGATCGTGATGCCGCCGACCTTCTCGCTCGACGTCAAGTCGTCGCGCGCCGAACTCGACGAGGCACGGCGCGGGTACGAAGACGCGCTGCGCCTCGATCCTGGGCTCGTCGAGGCGCGCCTGCGCCTCGGGCGCGTGCGTGCCGAGCAGGGACACCCGGCCGAGGCGGCCGACCTGCTCAGGAGTGCGGCCCGCGATGCCGGCGACCCGGTCGGGCAGTACTTCGCGGCGTTGTTCCTCGGCGAGCAGGAAGCGGCACTCGGGCGCGCCGACGAGGCCAGGCTGGCGTTCGAACGTGCCAGCGCGCTGTTTCCCAACGCGCAGTCGCCGCTGCTGGGGCTGAGCCACCTGGCGCGTGCGCGTGGCGATCGCGCCGCGGCGCTCGAGGCCATCGCGCGCGTCATGCGCCTGCCGTCACGCCGCGACGCCAGGGACGAGCCCTGGTGGGATTTCAACACGTCGGCTGGGCGCCATGCCGACGCCTGGTTGGCCGACGCGCGACGACGCCTGGCCGGGGATGCGGCGCAATGACGGGCCGCGCGTCCTTCGTGTGTCTTGCCGTCGCACTCGCGGCGGGGGCGCCCGCTCGCGCGCAGGATGCGCCGACGTTCAGGTCGTCGACCGAGGTCGTGCGCGTCGACGTGCTGGCCACCGTCGATGGCCGGCCGGTGCGCGGCCTCGGCCCTGGCGACTTCGAGGTGACCGACAGCGGCGTCGCGCAGGTGGTCGACCTCGTGAGCTTCGAGCAGCTCCCGCTCAATGTCGTCCTGGCGTTCGACCTGAGCGAGAGCGTGTCGGGCGAACGGCTCGCGCACCTGACGGCGGCAAGCCGCGCCGTGCTGGCGCGCCTCGAACGCAGCGACCAGGTGGCGCTGGTGTCGTTCAGCCACGTCGTCGCGCCCGGCGCCGGGCTGACGACCGACGCCAGCACGATCGCGCGCGCGCTCGAAGACGCGGTGCCCGGCGGCGAGACCTCGCTCGTCGATGCCACGTACGCGGCGCTGCTCGTCGGTGAATCCGACGTCGGCCGCTCGCTGGTGATCGTCTTCAGCGACGGCGTCGACACGGCGAGCTGGCTGCAGGCCGAGCGGGTGCTCGACATCGCGAAGCGCACCGACGCGGTCGTCTACTCGGTCGCCGTGCGCAGCGTCGCCGTGTCGCCGTTCCTGCGCGAGATGGCCGAGCAGACGGGTGGCCGTCAGTTCAGGGTCGATTCGACCAGGGACCTTGGCGCGGCCTTCGAGGGAATCCTCGACGAGTTCCGCCGCCGCTACGTGATCGGGTTCACCCCGAGGGGCGTGCCCGCCGGCGGCTGGCACCCGCTGGTGGTGCGCATCAAGGGACAGCGTGCGACGACGCGCGCGCGGCCGGGGTACCTCGCCGGCGGCGGGTAGCGTGAGGCCGTGCCGGCCCCGCGGCGCAGGAGCGCGTGCGGCGCGCTACATGCCGCGGCGGATGCGCGACCCCTCGAACTTCATCTCGAACTTGTAGCGCGGCTTCTTGGTGCAGATGATCGCGTGCGATACCGGATCGACGCGCGAGGGCACCTCGCGCATCTCGACCGTCGCGCACGCGCGGTAGCCGCGCTCGCTGAGCACGTCGACGAGCATCGAGATCGCGAGGGGATC
Source organism: Acidobacteriota bacterium (assembly GCA_016789685.1). Lineage (GTDB taxonomy): Bacteria > Acidobacteriota > Vicinamibacteria > Vicinamibacterales > JAFNAJ01 > JAEUQQ01. The sequence goes on from JAEUQQ010000310.1 coordinate 8,111, forward strand.
GGCGAACAGCTGGTTGTCGGTCGTGAGCTTCGCGAGGCCTGTCATGGCGTGCAGCACGATCGTGGGCACGAACTCCTGGTCGATGATGGCGATGACGCGCTGGAACAGCTCGGTCGAGTCGCGCTGGTACCGCTCGAGGCGCTCGACGAGGTGCTGGCGTGCGGCCACCACGATCTCGCTGGCGAGCGGGATGTGGTCGATCGCGTCGAACGTCTCTTCGTCGAGCTCGAGCGAACTCTGGTACTTGAACTCGCTGTTGATCGCGCGCTCGACCGAGGCGATGTCGCCCTGCGCGTTGATCACGTGGAAGTGGAAGACTTCCTTGAGGCTCTGGAGCACGCTGTAGGTCTGCTCCATGAAGACGTGGTAGCGCTTGCGGCACGCCTCTTCGCTCATGTCGGTGGCGCGCTCCTCGAGCAGCACGCCCACGCCCGTCTCACGCACGCGTTCGTTGTGCGCCAGGATCTCGCGGCCGCGCTTCAACTGGCGCTCGACCGATTCCTTCTCTTCGACGTACAGGACGACGATCTGGAAGATGGGCTTCGGAAAGTACGCGGCGAGCGGCGTGCCGCGGTGCGACACGCGGAGGTCGAGCATGCGCTGGTAGAGCAGCTTCACGCACTCGACCTGCACGCGCGTGCGGGGGAAGCCATCGACGATGACGCCGGTCGTGTGCTGCGGTTCGAGCAGGCGCTCGAACAGCAGGCGGACGACGTCGGAGTCGCCGACGAGCACGCCGCTGTCCTTGATGCGGCGCATCTCGGGCGCGTTGAGCAGGTCGCTCGTCACGATGGGCGGCGCCACGATGCCGCGCTCGCGGAGGATGAACGGCGAGTTGGTGCCCTTGCCGGCGCCAGGCGCGCCGCCGAGCCAGATGATCTCGCGAGGCAGCCGGGCCTTGCCCGCCAGCACCCGGCGCTCGATGTGGGCCCAGGCACTGTAGAAGATGCTGCTCGCCTGCTCGAGCACGGTGTCGGCGGCGGTGTTTTCGCGGAAGTCCGGGGTGACGGGTCGGGCGGCGCGGGTGTCCATGGGCATCTCGGGGAGCGACGGGCTCGGGAGCAAGTCTACAGCCTCCGGCCCGCCGGGAGCCGTCGTTCGCTCAGTCGGCGCAGGCACCAGGGGGCCGATGCCAGCGGCCGCCGGCAGGGCTGGTAGACTCCGCGGATGGACTACCGGCGACTGGGGGCGAGCGGCATCCGCGTGTCGCCCATCTGCCTCGGAGCATTCAACTTCGGGGCGGCCACCGATGACGCCACGGCGGCCCGCCTGATCCACGCGGCGCTCGACGCGGGCATCAACATGGTCGACACCGCCGACTCCTACCACGGCGGGCGCAGCGAGGAGGCCGTCGGCCGGGCCCTGGCCGGACGCCGCGACCGCGTCGTCGTCGCGACCAAGGTCCACTATCCCACCGGGCCCGGCGTCAACGACGGCGGCAACTCGCGGCACCACATCGTGCGCGCCTGCGACGCGTCGCTGCGCCGGCTCCAGACCGACTACATCGACCTCTACCAGGTCCATCGTCCCGACCCGGCGGTCGCGATCGAGGAAACGCTCGGCGCGCTCACCGACCTCGTGCGCGCGGGCAAGGTGCGGGCCATCGGGTGCTCGACGCACCCCGCGTGGATGGTGATGGAGGCCCTGGCGGCGAGCGAGCGCCATGGGCTCGCCCGCTACGTGAGCGAGCAGCCGCCGTACAACCTCCTCGACCGCCGGATCGAGAATGAGCTGATCCCGCTTGCCGCCCGGTACGACCTGGCGATCCTGCCGTGGGCGCCCCTGGCGCAGGGCGTGCTTGCGGGGCGCTACGCCTCGTCGGCGGCGCCCGACGCCGACTCGCGCGCCGGGCGGATGCCGGGGAGCATTTATGCGCGGCGCGTCACGCCCCGCGGGATCGCGGCCGGCGAACGGTTCGCATCGCTGGCGCGCGAGTTCGGGAAGACTCCGGGGCAGCTCGCGCTGTTGTGGTGCAAGGACCAGCCGTCAGTGACGTCGCCGGTGGTCGGGCCGCGCACGATGGCCCAGCTGGCGGATGTGCTGCCGGTGCTGCAGATGCGATTGTCGGAAGACGAGCGGCGCGCGTGCGACGGGATCAACCCGCCGGGCAGCGCGTGCGTCGACTTCCACAACACGGCCGACTGGATGCGCGCGACGGTCGACGGCTGAGGTACCGCCGGCGCGCAGCGCCCCCCTGCGCGTCGTTCACGAAGTCTGCGCCACCCCCGCCAGAACTCTCCCGACGTGGTGACTAGCGCGGCACACGCCGCCTGGCGGAGCGCATACGCGTTCAAACACGCAACACCGCCAACGGCGACGTTCTTGCAGCCGCCCCGCGCGCTCTCCCATCCGCCAACCATCCCGACGCGCCCCCCGGGTGTCGCGCCTGGGCTGCTCACTGCCCGAACACCGCACGAGGTGCCACGCGATGCGCAAGACCGCCTGCCTGTTCCTCTTCTCACTCCTGGTCGCGACGAGCGCCGCCGACGCCGCGCTCCTGACGTTCAGCTCCAGCCTGAGCGGGGCCAACGAATCGCCCGCCAACCTCTCGCCCGCCACGGGCTCGGTGCTCGTCTCGTGGGACACCGACCTCAACACGATGCGGATCGAGGCCTCGTTCAGCGGGCTGACCGGCAACACCACGAACGCGCACATCCACTGCTGCACCACCGTGCCGTTGACGGCGAATGTCGGCGTCGCGACCACGCTGCCCACCTTCGCGGGCTTTCCCGCCGGTGTCACGGCGGGGGTCTTCGATGCGACCTACGACATGACGCTGGCCTCGAGCTACAGCGCGACCTTCGTCACGGCGAGCGGCGGCACGACGGCGCTGGCGGCCGCACGCCTCCTGCAGGGCCTCAAGGACGGCAAGGCGTACTTCAATATCCACACCACCACATTCCCCGGTGGAGAGATCCGTGGGTTCCCGGTGCCCGAGCCTGCCTCGGCGCTGCTGCTCGGCGCGGGCCTCCTGGGACTTGTCGCACGGCGGCGGCGCGCGTAGCGCGCTCTCGCACTCGTGGCGGCGGGGCCTCAGGGTCTCGCCGCCGTCTCGAGCAGGCCGTCGAGCGAGAAGGCCGACGCGGTGTATCGCCCGCGCCACGACGGGTCGAGCCGATCGAGCAGCAACGCTTCGGCCGCGCCCACCGCGTAGAACGCCGTGCGGCGCATTTCGCCAAGCTTCACGGTGCCCAACTGCACCGCCAGGCGATGCCGCAGCGCCTCACCCTCTGACGCGTAGCGCGTCACATCGGGCAAGGCTGCGAACGCGGCGCTCGGGGTGTAGCCGGCGGTCGCGAGGTCGGCGACCAGCAGCTCGGTGTAGCGTGAAACGCCCTCCTGCCACAGCTGGAAGTTCATGTAGCGGTAGTCGTCGCCAGACACGAGTGCCGCGAGCGCCCGCTTGGCCTCGAGGTACGCGCGCAGCGTCGCGACGCTCGCGCCCCTGTCGCTCCCTGGTGCCTGCAGGGCCTCGTTGAGTCGCGCGCACATGGCCGCGAACTGCACCTGCACGCCGGTCTCGCCGTAGGGGAACGCGTAGTTCAGCATCCACCCGCCACTGGTGTCGCCGCGTGCGAGGCCCAGGGCGTTGACGCGGTCGTAGTAGCCGGGCTGCGATGTCTGCCACTGGTGGAAGTGTTCGTGCAGCATGGTCAGCACCCACGCGGTCGATCGCTTCGCGGCGGTGTTGGCTGGCTGCCCGATCACGATCGTCGGCACGCCGCCCACGGCAGGAAAACTCGCCAGCAGCCCCACCTCGAACTGCCGCGGCCGCGCCAGCACGCTGCCGCCGAGTTGCGGATCGGTGCCGACCGCCACGAAGTCGCCTGAGGGACGCGGATGGCGCACGAGGAACTCGCGTTCGGGGGTCACCAGCAGCACGGCGAACGGCGCAGTGCTCCACCCCTTCCACAGGCGATCGCCGATGGCGTCGGCCAGCCGGAACGCCTCGACGAGGCGCGCGCGGTCATCGGCAGGCATGGTCACCTGTGCCTGCGCGCCATGCGCGATCGACATCCGCCCACCAACCACCAGGCACGCCACGATTGCCTGGATCACGACCCGCCGCACACTCGCTCGCTGCATCTCGACTCCGGTCTGATTACCACACGCGCCCGCACCTTTGACGACGTTCGACGCCGCAGGGTTGGCCGCGTTCGCCCCGGAGGCGTAGGATGGTCGGCGGCCCGGCCGCGGACGCGCATCGGATTCACTGCCTCCATCCCCGGCCACTCGCCCGGAGGCCCACATGGTTCGCCTGGCTCACGATCTCGATCGCCGCGACTTCATCCGCACCTTCTCGGCCGGCATGGCCCTGCTTCCCGCGCTCGGCGCCAACGGCCTGGCCCAGGCGCTCGGTTCGCGCCGCAGCCGCGTCGCCATCGTCAAGACGAGTGACCGCGCGCACGGCGTGACCGAGGCGCTCAAGCTGCTCGATCCGAAAGGCATGGCCGGCACGCGTGTGGTCATCAAGCCCAACTTCAACACGGCCGACGACGCGCCGGGGTCGACGCACAACGACACGCTGTCGCAGCTGGTGAAGGAGCTGCAGGCGCGCGATGTGCGCAGCATCACGCTGGGCGAGTCGAGTGGGCCGCCGCAGACGCGCGGGGTGATGGAGAAGAAAGGCACGTTCGATCTGGCGCGCGACTTGAAGTTCGATGTCGTGAACTTCGACGAGATGCCGGAATCCGACTGGGTGTCGTTCACGCCGCCGGGGAGCCACTGGGCGAACGGGTTCGCGCTGCCGCGGGCCGTCGTGTCGTCTGACTGCGTGGTCTCGACGTGCTGCCTCAAGACGCACGGATTCGGCGGGGTGTTCACGATGTCGCTGAAGCTCGCGGTGGGCCTGACACCAAAGCCGATCCGGCGCGCCATGCACCAGTCGCCCGACATGCGGCAGATGATCGCGGAACTGAACACGGGGTACGCGCCGAAGTTGATCGTGCTCGACGGGGTGTCGGCGTTCACCGACGGCGGCCCGTCGCGGGGCGAGCTCAAGGCGGGCAACGTCATGATCGCGGGACACGACCGGGTGGCGGTGGATGCGGTCGGGGTGGCGATACTGAAGTCGCTCGGCGCCAACGAGGCGATCATGGGCCGCAAGATCTTCGAGCAGGAGCAGATTGCGCGGGCGGCGGCGTTGAACCTCGGGGTGGCGAGTGCTGACGCGATCGACCTGGTGGCGGGCGATGGCGAGAGCCGGGCGCTGGCGTCGGCGCTGAAGGCGATCCTCGCGCAGGGCTAGTGCACCGCCGTCGAGATAGCGTTACGCATCTTGCCGCCCCTCGACGGCGATGCACCAGGCACCGTTCGCGGGGCGCGACTGGCGGCTACCGCTGCTGCAGGGTCAGCGCAGTTTCACCGCCGTGGCGTTGGTGCCGCCGGCCCAGAAGGTGCCGCCGGTGCTGAAGTACATCGCACGTTCGCCGGCGATGCCGACGCCGTCGAGCGACTCGATGATGGCGCCGAACCGTTCGCCGGCGATGTCGTAGTCGGGCGCGGTCAGCAGGTGGCTCATGTCGACGTTGGCGCGCTCGTTGGCCGCCAGCGACTGCTCGAAGACGACGGGCGCACGCGAGCCCTGTCGCAGGAAGGTCACGCGCACGCGCGTCGGCGTGGCGGTCGGGTTGGTCAGCAGGATGTACGTCTCGAACAGTTGCGCGAACCCGAAGCGGCCTTCGGCCAGGCCCCAGGCGAGTCCGGTCGAGGTCACGCCGAAGCTGTTGTGCGCCTCGTACCACGTGTCGAATCCACCCGACCAATACAACGACCGCTCCGAGATCACCGGGACGTCGGACGTCACTTCGGTCGAAACGTCGTTGTTGGGCAGGCCGGGAATCCCATCGACATAGATCGTCTCGCGCGACTGCGGGCCGACGGTCAGCGATGTCGTCAGCGGTGTGTCGCCAGCACGCAGGAAGCGCACGTTGACGTTGGCCGGCGCGTGGCCGGGGTTGCCGATCAGGATGTACGTGTCGAAGAACGGCCCCGTGCGACCCTCGGCATGGAACCAGTTCGTGGCAGGGGCGGCGACGCCCGCGCTCTCGTGGCCGCCGTTGAACGCCGGCGAGCCGAAGTACATCGCGCGCTCGGCGATGATCGGGATGTCGCTCGTCACCACGGTGGCAAACGACCAGCCGTTCAACTCGGCGGGCAACTCGGCCGCCCAGACGTTCGCGCGCGACGTGGCGCCGACGATGCGCGTGGTCGTGACCGGCGATCCGCCCTGCCGCAGGAACGTGAGCGTGACGGTTGCCGGTGTGGCGTTGGCGTTCGCCAGCAGGATGAACGTGTCGAACACCGGCGCCGCCTGGTAGCCTTCGCCGAAGTACCACGTCGTCTGCGGACCATCGACGGCGCTCCCGGTGTGGCCACCGTAGTACGACGCATCCCAGAACAGCGACCGTTCGACGACCAGGGGATAGCCCGTCGGCGACCGCACGATCGTCGACACGTCGGCGCTGGCCAGCGCGGGCACCTCGGACTCGACGGCGATCGTCCGCGAACGTTTCGCGGCGAGCGTGAAGTTGAGCGGGTAGGTGTGACCTGCCGCGTCGAGGAAGGTCATCTCGACCGGCACGTCGACGTCGTTGGGATTGGCGATGACCACGTCGAGATCGAAGAACGCCCCGGTCGCGCCTTCGGCCAGGTAGTACGTCCTGGGCAGGATCTCGAAGTTCGCCGTCACGCTGGTGTTGCCGGCCAGGTTGATCAGGCACGATCCCGTGCCCGAGCACCCGCCACCGCTCCATCCGGTGAAGGTCGATGCGGTATCGGCGATCGCGGTGAGTCCGACTGAGGCCCCCGTGACGAACCGGCCACTGCATGTGGCTCCGCACGTGATGCCGAACGGGGTGCTCGTGACGGTGCCCGTCCCGGCCCCAGCCCTGGTGACCGCCACGGTGGCACCGGCCAGCACGAAAACCTCGAACGAGTCGTGGCTCGACAACCCTCCCTCGTCCTCGACGTACACCGTGAGCGTCGCGGTGCCCGTGAAACCCGGGGTGGGACTCAGGGTCAGCGTCCGCGCCGTACCGCTCCCGCCGAGCACGATGGTCGGTGGTGCGCTGAACATGGCGGGGTGGCTCGACGCCACCCAGACCACCAGCGACGAGGCCGGCGTCGCGTCATCGCCAATCGTGAAGGGGATGGGCCCCGACGTCCCACCCTCGGCGAGGCCGCGGTTGGCGATGTCGCTGATCGTCGGCGGCGCAGCGCCGACGCTGTCGGTGAGATACGTCACGACGTAGCCGGTGTCGCGCGCGGGCGCCACCGCCCCCTGGCATGACACACCGACGAACGCGGCCGCGCGTGTGCTGTTCGAACTCCATCCGGCGAGACGGCAGTACGCATCGGTACTCGAGCCGCCCGTCCCGCGGGCACCGACGAAGGCGATTGCCTTGTTGTAGCCCTTCAAGCCGCCGAACAGCATCTCGTAGGCGCCCTCCGCGCTGCGTTCGGCGGTGACGCTGCCTCCGGTCGAGTTGAGACTGTAGTACTCCAGGGCCGGGTAGGCTGGGCTCGCCGGCAGGTCGGCCCAGGCGTACCCGCCCGGGTCGCTTGCGGCGACGCTGTCGGCCCCGAACGCCACGTCGGTGAAGTAGCTGACGCCAAACTCCGCGTCGCGCGGCGTCCCGTCTGGGTCGTGGCAGACGACGGTCGCATCGGGCATGGCCCAGACGCTGACCTTGCAGCGCGTCTGTGTGGCGCCGTACGGCGTCACCAGGACCGAGCCGCCATCCGGCGACTCGACGACGCTGGTGAACGTGACCGTGTAGGTGCCGACCGCGCTGCGACGGATCTCGGCCGCGCCTCCCCGCCCGTTCCAGGCGTAGGGTGTCGCCGCCGGGTACACCGACGACGTCGAACTCACCGGCGCCATCACGCGGGCATAGCCGGTGTTCGATGTCGCCGCTGCACGGCCCTCGCGGTAGAACAGCACGGTGAAGCGGTTGTCGACCGGCCCCCCGGCGTTGTCGAGGCACAGCACGTACACTTCCTGCGTCGTGCCGACCGCCCCCCACGAGTGCGCCTTGCAGTACGCGGTGCCGTCATACGCGCTCACGTGGACGATGCCGGCGTTGGTCCCCAGCCCGGGGAACTCGACACGGTACTGCCCCATCCCGATGCGCGAGATGGCGTTGGTCGCGCCGGTCGAATTGAAGTCGTAGTCGCTCGCGATCGTCGGGGCCGTCGACGACCCCGAAAACGTCCAGGCCTTGCCGCGGCCTGGTGGTCCAGGCGTCAGCAATCCCCCACCCGCCGGCGTGCTCGTCATGTAGAGCAGGACGAACGACCCGTCCGCGGGCGACCCGTCGGGGGCGTAGCACTCGACGGCGACGTTGGTGCCGTCGACGAGGTCATCGACCCAGGTCGAGACCGAGCAGTAGCCGGGACTTCCGAACCGACTCACCTGCACCGTGGTGTAGCCGTTGTTGATCGTCGCGGGGAAGTTCGCCGACCACCGCCCGACATCCGTGCGCTGCACGCGGACCGGCTGCCCGGTGCTCAGGTACTGGAAGCGCAGGTCGGGAGTCACGCTCGCCGTCGAGGGCTGGTCGAGATACACGTAGCCGCCGCGCTTCTGGTTTTCGTAGCCGGTGGATGCGCCGAACGCGACATCGGTGAAGAAACTCAGCGTGAACCGCGAGTCGACGGGCGTCCCATCGACAGCGTCGCAGGCCACGTCGACGATCACGTCGGTGCCAATCGGACGGTAGTCGTTGGTGCGGCAACGGGCCGGGTTCGATGCCCCGTAGGCCGTCACCATGACGGCGGGCGCGGCAGGCAAGGGCGCCAGTCCGGGGAACGTCGCACGATAGCGACCCGTGGCCGTCCGCTCGACCGTGTTCACGAGCCCCTTCGAGTTCCATCGGTAGCCGGCGTCGGCGTCGTACGCGACGCCAAGGGTAGACGATGCGGTCTGCGCCCACAGGTAGCCGCTGCTCCACGCCGTCTCGGAGCGGGACTCCTTGTAGTAGAAGACGTTGAAATCGCCAGCCGTCGTGGTGCCCGTGCTCGAGTAGCAGGTCACGGCGATGAGCAGGTCGGCGCCAGATGGTCCCCACGACGCGACGTTGCAGTGGTGGTTCCCGTTGGCGGCCACGGCGTGGGCCGTGCCAGCCGCCGACCCGAGGTCGGGGATGGTGACCACGTACTGACCGGCCCCGAAGTAGGCGACGGTGATCGAGCCGCCGGCGGGGCGCGCGGAGTTGAACTGGAACGCGCTCGGCGCCGTCGTGCTGACCAGGGCCCAGGCGAGGCCGCGGACTGGCTGGGCCGACGCGGTTCCCACGACGCCACACACCATCACCGCCAGGAGCGCCAGCACGGTTTTACGCATGAGTCTGTTTTCGGCAGCGCCGACGAGAACGTGAGCCCGGGCCTGCCCGGGGGTGCCGACTCGCAACCGTCCGCTCGCCGACTCGCCGGCTGTCGCGTGCGAGTCGGGACCGGCCGCTGCCGACACCGTCGGGCCTTGGTCGCTGGCCGCACGCCAAACGCGATACTTTGTGCGCTGCGTCCACGCGTCAACCTGGCCACATGGTTCCAGCCGTCACCGTCATCGCGAATCCCGCTGCCGGCTGTCGTGCGTCGACACGGCGCGACGCGATCGCCCGCATCCTGGCGCCACTGGGCCACGTCGAGTGGATCGAGCCGGCGTCGGCCGATGCCACGACGACGGCGGCGCGCGACGTAAGCGACAGCGGCATCCCTCTCATCGTCGTCGCCGGTGGCGACGGCACGATCCACCGTGTCGTGAACGGCCTCAGGGGATCGACGACGCGCGTCGGGCTGATTCCCGTCGGCGCGGGCAACGACCTCGCGAGGGCGCTCGGGATTCCCGCGTCGCCCGATGACGCCGCGCGCGTCGTGGTCGAGGGCGCGACACGCGACCTCGATGTCGTGCGCGTCAACGGCCGCCGCATCGCCACCGTGGCCGTCTTCGGTGCGGTCGCCGACGCGGCGAATCTCGCCAACCGGCTCAAGGGGCGCCTGCCCGCCCTTGGCACGCTGGCCTACAAGGTCGCGGCGGCGCAGATGATCGTGGCGCGGGGAGGCGATCCGGTGGCCGGTGTCTTCGTCGCCAACACCGACCGCCTGGGAGGCAACATGCGACTGCCATCTGGCTCCCGGCCGGATGATGGCGTGTGCGAGGTGGCGACGCTGGCCGGAGGGCATCGCGTGCAGCTCGCGCAGACCCTGCTCCTGCTCGCAGGCGGACGACGCCTGCCAGCGGGCAGGCTGTCGTGGACGCCCGTGCGCGAGACGCGGCTCGCGTTCACCGACGACGTGACGGCGTCAGGCGATGGCGAGGATCTCGGCCGCGGGCGCGTGTTCGACGTGGTCGTGGAACCGGCGGCCGTGCGGATGGTCGTGCCCGCGGGGTAACGCCTCCGCCGGGGCCAGGTCTTGAATAATGCTGCAATTCAAGACACGACCCCTTCGAACGTGGGGACGTTACATCGTGGCGGTTACGGGCAGGCACTTGATCGCGCCTTGTCGCGGCGCGAGAGTACCCACCGCGCCACACCCCTCGCTCGCCGTGTCTCCATTCCTTCGTGGCGCACTCGCGACCGACCGCGCCCCGCCCCCGCCCGGCCAGCCGCAGGGGGTTTCTATGCCTCGACGGCTCCTCCTCCTTGGCTTCGTCGTGACCGTGGTGTGCGTCGGATGCCCGGCGACCGTGCGCGGGCAGGCACACATGCTCTCGCTCGCACCCGACGGTTCGCCCGCCAACCACGACTCCTACCAACCGCGGGTGAGCGCCGACGGGCTCCGCGTCGTCTTCACGTCGAAGGCCTCGAACCTCGTCGCCGGCGACACGAATGGCAAGGAAGACATCTTCCTCTGGGATGGCAGGGCCAGCACGCCCGTCATCGTCCGCGTGAGCGTCTCGACGGCCGGTGTGCAGTCCAATGGCCCGTCAGAGAACCCGTCGATCTCGCCAGATGGCCTGCTCGTCGCCTTCAACTCGACCGCCACCAACCTCGGGGCGCCACCGACCGGCGGGTGGTCGAACGTCTACGTCAGGCACGTCGATGCCGACAGCGATGGTGCGGGCCCGCAGCCACCCGGCATCACCTACTGGGTCAGCCGCGCCTACAACGGCGACGTGCCCGGCTACCACTGCGGCCGACCGTCACTGTCGAACAACGGGTTCGTGGCCTTCGAGTGCCTCGCCGGCAACATGGTGGCCGGTGACACGAACGGCGCGACAGACGTGTTCGTGACCAGTGCCACAGGCACCAGCATCACGCGTGTCAGCACGAAGCAGGGCAACGTGCAGGCCCTGAACGGCTACAGCCAGTACCCATCCATCAGCGCCGACGGCAACATGGTGGCGTTCGAGTCGTACGCCACGAATCTCGTCGTCAACGACTCGAACAACTGCCCCGACATCTTCGTGAAGAACATCGCGACGGGGGTGCTGCGACGGCTCGAAGCGCTGGGCAACCTGCCACCGAACGGCTCGAGCCTGCGGCCGCAGATCAGCGGAAACGGTCGCTACGTGGCCTTCGAATCACAGGCCTGGAACCTGTCGGCGGATTCGCCACCGCACTCCTTCTGGGAGATCTACCGGTACGACTTGACGACCCCCCTGTCTGATCCAGACACCGTGCTGCTCGTGAGCCAGGCCGAGATCGGTGGACTCAGGGCCAGCATCAATCACGAGGGCACGAAGGTCGCGTACGAATCGCACGAGCAGGTGTTCCTCTGGAAGGAAGCGGCCCCGCGGGCACTCGCGGTCGAGCAGGCGGTCTACAACGCGGATGGTGTCCTGCCGCAGGGCATAGGCATGCATCCCGCCCTTGCCCCGACAACGCCAGGCGGCGACTTCCTCGTCTGGTCGTCGAACGCCGACAACCTCGACGGCGCGACCAACGGGCGATTGAACGTCTTCGTGCGTGGCATCGCGAGATCGGTTCAGGCGCTCACGACGACGACCGCCGTCGCGCAATCACCATCGGAGACCAGGCAGACCGTTGCCGGGGCCTTTGGCGAGATGACGGGAGAGCAGTTCCTCACCTTCAACGTCGTGTGGATGCGCATCCTGATGGGTGAAGAGCTTCGCGAGGCGGCCACGTCACAGGCGACGGTGACGGTCGGCGGGGTCGCGGCCACCGGCGTCGAGACGCCGAACGCGAACACCCTGCGGTTCGCCGTGCCACGCTTGCCGGCGGGTAGCAACAACCCGGTCGTCATACGCTATCCCGACGGCGAGGTCATCAGGCTTCCCGTGCCCCTCCGGTCGATGGCGGTGGTTCCCGGGTCGACGACCGACACCGACACCGACGGCCTGCCCGACTGGTGGGAACTCACCTACGGCCTCGATCCGAACAACACGAACGACGCGGCGTCAGTCCAGGCCAACGGCCTCACGCCGGTGCAGGCACGCGCGCAGCAGCACCATCCCACGGCGACCGCCACACGCTACCTCGCCGAGGGCGCCACCAACACGCTCTTCCACACGCGCCTCGCACTCGCCAATCCCACCGTACTGCCTGCGACGGCACTGCTCCGCTACGCAAAGGCCGACGGCTCGCTGCAGACGCAAACCGTGGTCGTCCCGGCATTGCGGCGCGCGACCGTCGATGTCGAAGGGGTGAGCGGCATGGGGACGGCGGAGTTCGCCACGGCCGTCGAGTCGGATGTCGCCCTCGTGGTCGATCGGACGCTGCGGTGGGGCGAGACCGAGTCGTACGGCGCGCACGCCGAGACCGCCGTCCCGGCGCCGGCGCTCACGTGGTACCTCGCCGAGGGCGCCACGACCGGCAACCTGAACCTGTTCTACCTGCTGCAGAACCCCAACGCGGCCGAGGCGCAGGTGCGCGTCCGCTACCTGCGCCCGAGCGGCGCGCCCCTCGAGAAGACCTACACCCTGTTGCCCAACTCGCGCACGAACATCTGGGTCGACTACGAGGAATTCCCCGGCCTCGGCCAGGCGTTGCTCAACACCGATGTCTCGGCGGTGTTCACCGTCCTCAACGCGCAGCCCATCATCGTCGAGCGCGCGTTGTATGCCGACGTGCCCGGGCAGTTCTTCGGCGCCGGCCACGAAAGCGCGGGCATCACGGCCCCGGCCCTCGAGTGGTTCCTCGCCGAGGGCGCCACGGGCGGCTACTTCGACCTGTTCGTCCTGATCGCGAATCCCGGCACCGCCGCCGCCAGCATCGAGGCGACGTACCTGTTGCCGGGCGGCAGCACGCTGACCAAGACGTATCGTGTCGAGCCGAACAGTCGCTTCAACATCTGGGTCGACTACGAGGATGCGCGCCTCGCCGACACGGCCGTCTCGACGACGATCCGCTCGACCAACGGCGTGCCGGTGATCGTCGAGCGGGCGCTGTGGTGGCCGGGCACCTTCGGCCAGTGGTACGAGGCGCACAACTCCCCCGGCGCCACGTCGACCGGCACGCGCTGGGCCCTGGCCGAGGGCGAGGTCGGCGGCCCGCGCGACATCGACACCTACATCCTGCTCGCCAACACCTCGGCGACCGCCGGCAGCGTGCGGGTGACCCTGCTGTTCGAAGACCGGACGCCCGTCGAGCGCACCTTCACCGTCGCCGCCCGCAGCCGCTTCAATGTCGACGTGCGCAACGATTTCCCCGACGCCCTCGACCGGCGCTTCGGCGCCATCGTCGAGAGCCTCGGCGCGACCCCGGCCCAGATCGTCGTCGAGCGCGCCATGTACTGGGACGCCGGCGGACAGTTCTGGGCCAGCGGCACCAACGCCCTCGCCACGAAGCTGCCGTGACGGGGTCACGTCTTTCATTGCAGCATTTCTCAAGACCTGACCCCCTCCCGTGCGCAACGCCTCGCGCACCACCGTCCCCGTCTGACCGCCCCGCTGCCCTGCAGCACCACGGAGGCTCCCCATGCACCGAGGAACGATGACCTGGATGCCCTGGCACACCCGACACCACTCGACCACCGACCACGCGACCGCTCCCGCCCCCGACCGCGCCGGCGACGCGCGCGGCGCAGACACGAGGCCCGGTCGCCTCGCTGCACTTGTCGCCGCCTGCCTTGCGGTGGCGTCGGTGAGCACCGCACAGCACATTGCCGGCGTGACCGTGCACTCCGTCAGTTCGGAGTACACCCTCGCTCCCTGGGACCTTCGCGCCATCCATGTGGTGGACGGAAGTGGACTCGTGGGCGCCGGACACGATGTGACCAATGCCGACGGCAACTCCTGGCAGACGATCACCTCGACCGATGCAGCACGGATCGTGTTCGACCTCGGCGCGCTGCACACGCTTGGCCTGGTCCACGTCTGGAACCTGAACTTCTACGCGCCATACAACGGGCGCGGAGCGTCGACTGTCATCATCCGCACGTCGACCGACCTGTCGGCGTGGACGTCTCAGGGCACGTATTTCTTCACCAAGGCGACCGGGCTCGCGGGTGACCCCGGCTTCGACATCGACGCGTCGGCCTGGGGCTCGGCACGCTACGTCGAGTTCGACATCACCGACATCCACGGTGGCGACGACGACGCCGGGCACGTGGGCCTGTCGGAAGTGCGGTTCTACCTGCCTCCGAGCCACGTCCTGAGCGTCGCGAAGGCCGGAACGGGCACGGGCACCGTCACCAGCACGGCACCCGACGGCAGCATCGCATGCGGCAGCACCTGCACGGGTTCGTTCGCGCAAGGCACGACGGTCACGCTCGCCGCCACACCGGCGGCGGGATCGCTGTTCGACGGGTGGACGGGCGCCTGCAGCGGACGCGGGGCGTGCGCGGTGACGATGGACCAGGCGCGCACGGTGACCGCGACGTTCGTGCCGAAGCCCACGTACACCCGATACCTCGCCGAAGGAGCGACGTCGACATTCTTCGACACGCGGCTCGCGCTGCTCAATCCCGGCAACACGGCAACCACCGCGACGTTGACGTTCGCGCGGGCTGACGCCGCGCCGGTCGTGCACACGGTGCCGGTTCCCGCGCGCACGCGCGTCACCGTTGAACCCAAGACCATCGCAGGCATGGCGGCGGCGGAGTTCTCGACGAAAGTCGAGTCCGACGAACCGCTGGTTGTCGATCGCCTGTTGTCGTGGGACGTCGCGAGCGGCTACGGCGCGCACGCCGAGACAGCGGTCGCGGCCCCGGCCACGACGTGGTATCTCGCCGAAGGGGCGACGCACAGCGGCTTCAACCTCTTTTACCTGCTCCAGAATCCTTCGACGAACGAGGCACAGGTGCGCGTGCGCTTCCTGTTGCCGAGCGGCGCGCCTCTCGAGAAGACCTACACGCTGGATCCGGCCTCTCGGACGAACATCTGGGTGAACCAGGAGGAGTTCCCCGGACTCGGCCGCGCGCTCGCCGCCACCGATGTGTCGGCCGTGCTCGAGAGCACGAACGGCCAGCCGTTCATCGTCGAACGGGCGCTGTACCTCGACGTTGCCGGGACGATGTTCGCTGCCGGGCATGAGAGCGCCGGCGTCACGGCGCCGGCGATCGAGTGGTTCCTGGCCGAGGGCAACACCGGGCCGTACTTCGATCTGTTCGTCCTGATTGCGAACCCGGGACCGACGGTGGCGCAGGTCGATGCGACCTACCTGCTGCCGTCAGGCACCGTCGTCACCAGGCCCTACACGGTGGCCCCCACGAGCCGCTTCAACATCTGGGTCGATGGCGAAGATGCGCTGCTGGCCGACACCGCGGTCTCGACGACGATCCGCTCGACCAACGGCGTGCCGGTGATCGTCGAACGGGCGCTCTGGTGGCCGGGCACGTTCGGCCAGTGGTACGAGGCGCACAATTCACCGGGCGCGACGTCTACCGGCACGCGTTGGGCCGTCGCCGAAGGCGAGGTCGGCGGCACGCGTGGCATCGACACCTACCTCCTGCTCGCGAATACTTCGGCGATGCCGGGGTCGGTGAAGGTCACGCTGCTCTTCGAAGACGGGACGACGAGCGACAAGACCTTTGCGGTGGCGGCCAACAGCCGCTTCAATGTCGAGGTGCGCAGCGAGTTCCCGGCGGCCATCGACAGGCGCTTTGGCGCGATCGTCGAGAGCCTCGGGCCGACTCAGGCGCAGATCGTCGTCGAGAGTGCGATGTACTGGAACGCGGGCGGCCAGTTCTGGGCCAGCGGCACCAACGCGCTGGCCACGAAGCTGCCGTGACGGCCGCGGTCACGCCGGGACGCGAATCACGTCGCAGAGGGAGAGGTCACCTCTGCACAGGGGCACGTCGCGGGTGCGATGCACGCGGGGCGTGTCCCGACGCCAGACGGGCCACATCCTGGTGCGCGCCTCGCACCAGGACGTGGCTCCGTCGCGCGTGGCTACCGTCGCCTGGCGACGAGCGTCGCCAGCCCCAGGGCACACAGCCAGAGCGTGGCGGGCTCGGGAATCTGCACCGGAGGTGCCGAACTGATGGCGCCAACGGCATCGATGTCTGCACCCACGGTGTCGCCGCTGTTGGCGCCTTCGTTGGGATCGTCGCGCAGTTCGACGAACGAGTAGTAGTCGCCGGCGTGCACGCCAAAGGCGTCCACGTCGATGCCGCTCGTCGCGCCGAACACCTTCCCGACCTCCAGCCAGTCGATCCCGTTCTTGCTGATACGGACGAACGTGTCCTCGACATCCGGCCCGATCTCGAAGATCCACAGGTCGAACGCCGAGTCGTTGCTGCCGGTCAGCGAGTTGTCGGTGAACTGCAGGACGATCGTGCCGCCGTCACCGAGCGACACGTAGCCGAGCGGCGGATAGTCGGGTGCGCCGAGGGCCCGTGACGGGTCGCGGTAGGGCGCCGTCGGTTGACCACTCTTGATGACGGGGTCGAACGACACGACGGCGTCGGCAAATGACGCCAGGCCGGCAGGAAAGACCGGGTCGGCCTGCGCCGGCACCGGCAGGATGAGCAGCCAGAGGGCTGCTCCCAGGAGTAGGACACGGGGTTTCAATCTACACCTCCCCCGCCCGCATCGTCCGGCCCACCGGGAGGTCTCGAGACTGCACGGATTGTCACTCGAGGCACTGGCCCCGTGACCCGGCATGTCGAGCGATGACCGAAGGTGTGATGAGTGCAATCTTGGCACCACGGCCGAGGCCTGCAATCGCGCAGCGACGGCGCGTCGGGCGACTGAGGACGGTCGGGCAGTCTGCGTGGGGCCTGACTTCGTTCTTCGGTTTCGGCGCAGCGCAACAGGGGAACGCGTCGGGCGCGGCGGCGCGTGCGGGGGAGGGGAAGACGCCGCCGACAGGCGACGGCGCGGCCGCGCTCGGCGGGTGGCCTCGGCCCTGCGGACTTTTAGTCGCTGGAATCCGGGACTAGCGTCGGTGACGTGTGCTGAGGACTGCGGGAAACGCGAAATCCGTGTCTGGTGTGCAATTTGCAGCCTCCCTGCTCACGAATTCACGAGCTCTCTGGGAGACTGACAGGCATGAAGTCGATCCGTATCGCCGCGTTGACCCTGGCCCTGACGACCGTCGCGTCGGCCGCGTCGGCTAACCTCATCACCAACGGCAGCTTCGAGAACGGCACCAACCCCAACGGGTTCAGGACGGTCGGGGTCGGCGGCACCGACATCACCGGCTGGCAGGTCCTGCAGGGCAACGTCGACTACATCGGCAGCCATTGGCTGGCGGCCGACGGCGTGCGAAGCATCGACCTCAACGGCAGCCAGCAGGGCAAGATCGGCCAGACGTTCGCGACCGTGGTGGGTCAGACCTACAACGTGCGCTTCGCCATGGCCGGCAACCCCGACTCAGGGCCGGCCGTCAAGGCGCTCGTCGCGGCGGCGGGCGCCGTCTCGCCCCTGTTCGAGTTCGACGTCACCGGCCGGACGGTGAACGACATGGGCTGGAAGTACTTCACCTTCCAGTTCACCGCCATCAGCCTCAACACGCAGCTCAGCTTCCTCAGCCAGACCGGGGCGGGCGCGGGATGTGGCGCCTGCTACGGCCCGGCGCTCGATGATGTGTCGGTGACCGTTCCCGAGCCTGTCACCTTGCTGCTGCTCGGATCGGGCATCGTCGCGATGTTCGCGCGCCGGCGTCAGTAGGTCGCAGCGCTTCGCTCACTCGCACGCACGAAGGGCCGTGCTCTCCCCGCGGGAGCACGGCCCTTGTTGCGTACCCGAATCGTCCCCAGGACACGTCTCGCCAGCGCCACGACGCGCCGGCCGGACGGTGGGGCGCGCGACCGGCGCGGTGCGCTACGCCGCGAGCGCCTGCACCGCCGCGATGACCCGTTCGATCTCCTCGTCGGTCGTGTACGCCGAGCAGCCAATCCGCAGCAACCCATCGTCCGCGTGTCCGAGTCGCTCGATCACCGTCTGGGCGTAGAAGTCGCCGTTCGACGCGAACAGCCCGCGCGACACCAGGTGCCGCGCCAGCTCCGTCGACGTGTGACCGCGCAGCACGAACGAGAGCGTCGACGTGCGCGGACGCGTGGGCGGAGGGCCGTACACGGTGACGCCGGGAATCGCACGCAGGCTGTCCCACAGCCTGGTGACCTGGACCAGTCCGCGCGCGTGCAGGGCGGCAAACGTCTCGGCCAGGGCCGCGCGGCGCGATGTCGCGCCGGGCGCCAGGCTCGCGAGGAAGTCGACCGCCGCGCCGGCTCCGACCATCGCCTCGTGCGACAGCGTGCCCGTCTCGACGCGCTCGCCGCCCTCGTTTCCCGCCGGGGCGAGCTTCGGCACGTCGAGGCGCGCCAGCAGCTCGCGCCTGACGAATGCCGTTCCCACGTGCGGGCCGTAGAACTTGTAGGGCGAGCAGACGAGGATGTCGCAATCGATCGCGCGCACGTCCACGAGCTCGTGCGCCGCGAAGTGCACCGCATCGACGTAGCAGAGCGCGCCGGACGCGTGGGCAAGGCGAGCCGCCGCGGTGACGTCGCTGATCGTCCCGAGCGCGTTCGATGCGGCGCCAATCGCCAGCAGCCTCGTGCGCGACGTGAACGCCGCCTCGAGTGCAGCCCACTGGAGCTCCCCTGTCGTCACGTCGAACGGAACCGTACGGACGACGAGTCCCGCGTCGCGCGCCACCTGCCGCCACGGGTCGACATTCGCGTGGTGATCGAGCTCGGTGACGATGACCTCGTCGCCCGGCTGCCAGGCGCGCGCCAGGGCGCGCGACAGGTGGAAGGTGAGCGTGGTCATGTTGGCGCCAAAGGCAACTTCGTCGGGCGCTGCGCCGAGGAAGTCGCCGAGGGCGGCACGCGCCGAGGCGAGCATCGCGTCGGTTTCTTCGCTGGTCGGGTAGGCCCAGTGCGTGTTGGCGTTGTGGTGCAGGAGGTAGTCGCGCATGGCGTCGGCAACCGACGCCGGCACCTGCGTGCCGCCCGGGCCATCGAGGTAGGCCACCGGCAGACCGTTGTGGGTGCGTTGCATGGACGGAAACAGCGCCCGAATCGCCTCAACCGACAGCACAGCCATCCCCAAATCATAGTGGGGGTCACATCTTTCTTCATGACAAAACGCACAGTCTGACCCTGGACTGCAAGGAATCCGCCCCGTCCCGTTCAGAGGGCAGGAGGACGCCATGCACCCTCGTTTCGCCGCCCTGACCGCCGCCCTGCTCGTCTCGTCGTTCACCCCGGGAACATCCGGCGCATCGTCGCCCCCCGTCTCACGCCAGCCGCAGCCGACGGTCGACATCCTCGTCGATGGCACCGCCCGCCCGGTGTACCCCGCACGCGAGCGCCGCTACATCGAGGCACTCAAGGGGCGGGAGTACGAGATTCGACTCAGGAACCCGTATCCCGTGCGCGTGGCTGTCGCCCTGTCGGTCGACGGCCTCAACACCATCGACGCGCGCGAGTCGACGGCCGCCGGGGCGCGCAAGTGGGTGCTCGGCCCCTACGAGACGGTGACCATCAGCGGATGGCAGACCAGCAGCACGCAGGCGCGCCGCTTCGAGTTCACGACCGAATCGCGCTCGTATGGGGCGGCACTCGGCAAGACGCAGAATCTTGGCGTCATCGAGGCGGTGTTTTTCAGGGAACGACCACGCGCGCCGCGCTACACGTCGCGGAGGTCGCAGGAGGCGCCGATGCCGGCCGCGCCGCCCCCCGCGATGGCCGATCAGGCACACCGCAACGAGGCGGAGTCTCGCACCGCGCAGGCGGCGGGTGCGGGTGCCGTGGCAAAGGCCGAGGATTACGCAGCGACCGGCATGGGCAGGAACACCGACCATGCGGTCGAGCAGGTATGGCTCGACCTGGAAGACCGTCCGGCCGCCGCGGTGTCGCTGCGCTACGAGTTCCGCGCGGAACTGGTGCGCCTGGGCGTATTGCCGCCAGCGGTGACCCACGTCGATCCGCTGACGCGCCGCGAACGCGCCCGCGGCTTCGAGCCCGGGTTCTGCCCCCCGCCCCAGCGTTAGGGCGCCGACGGGGTCGTATCTTTCTTCATCGCAAATTGCACGCTCTGACCCCTTCCGCGTGGGGACAGAGCATGCAAGAAGTGATGAAGAAAGATGTGACCCCCTGTGTCAGTTGGCGCGTTGGTCGAGGATGTGGCCGTCGGGAGCGACGAGTTGCAGGCGCAGCGCCATCTGGCCGGCGGCGTGTGTCGAGCAGCTCAGGCACGGATCGTAGGCGCGAATCACCGCCTCGACGCGATTCAGGGCCCCGTCCGTCAGCTTCTCGCCATCGACGAAATGCCTCGCCACCTGCAGCACCGACCGGTTCATCGCCAGCGAGTTGTGCCCCGTCGCGATCACGAGGTTGGCCCACGTGATCAGGCCGTTGTCGTCGATCTTGTAGTGGTGCATCAGCGTCCCGCGCGGTGCCTCGGCTACGCCCACGCCCTCGCGCGCGTTCGGCGTCGCGTGCGCCCGCACGTGCGTGCTCAGGATCGACGGATCGTCGAGCAACGCCCGCATCCGCTCGAGGCAGAACAGGATCTCGATCAGCCGCGCGTAGTGGTAGTGGAAGCTGCTCAGCACTGCACCGCGCTCGAGGTCGCGGAACTCCGCCCACTCCTGGTCGGCCCGCTCGGTCCCGAGGCCGTCGGCGACGTTCAACCGTGCCAGCGGGCCGACGCGGTAGATCCCGTCGGGATACCCCTCGTTCCGCAGGTACGTCGACTTGAGGAACGACGTGGGCTCGATCGACTCGCCGATGTAGTCGCCGTAGGTCGCCGGGTCGAATCCGTT
>JAEUQQ010000360.1 GCA_016789685.1 Acidobacteriota bacterium
CCACGTTGCCATTCACAGTATGAACGGTAGCTCGTCTCGCAGTCGTGTGATGGTCTGCGGCCAGCCGCATCGGGAATTGGACTTGGTTCGGTTCGCCGGACGCCCTTTCGAACTGTGGAGTTCATACCTGTCGTGTCTCAACTGGCGACGAGGCCCCCGCCGCCGCTCGGGTGGCAGCAACTGGCGAAACATAAGGCCCAAGTGGAGCGGGGGCGCTCCAATAGGCGCCACATGAAAGCAACTTGGCTGGATGGTCGGAGGGCCAACAGCCGTGTTGGTGCTGATGGCCGTGTTGATGGCCGTGTTTGACAAACCCCACGAGCGGGCGTAGCGTCGTCTCATCTCTCGCTCGTGGCCGTTCCGGCCACCCCTCCACGTCGCCCGACGTTGGAGCCTTCCCACCTCGTCGCCCTCAGGGCATCAGAGCAAAGGAGCACCCCATGGATGGGCGTGGTGTGTCTGCTGTCACCGCGTACACCGCTCACCGGGAATGGGCCGCGCGCCCGCCCGATGAGCGTTACGCCAGCGTTCACGCACTCTACGCTGCGGCCCGCGATCGTCGCGACCGCACCGAGACGCGCACCCTCGAGACCATCGACCTTCGGACCGACGCGGTTGCTGTCGACGCCCTCGTGTTGCACGACGGCACCGGCACAGCGACCGCCCTCACGCACTGGAGCTTCGAGCAGCTCGCCGGCCTGGCCGCCGCGCCGCCGAAGTACCTCCGCACGCTGCCCGCGCCGATCGCATCCGACGCGATCAATCACGGGCTGCGACATCACGCGCGCGAGCGCCAGCAGGTGCTCGTCGATCGCGACGCACCGTCGACGCTGCACGCCATCACCTCGCCGAGGTATGCGCGCGTGCACCACGACGATCTCGCCAGCCGGGTGCTCGACCTCATGGCCCAGCATCCGCCCTGGCACTTGCCCCTGGGTTACAAGGACGGTGTCTACGGCGCTGAACGGGTTCCGTCCGGCGCCTATCTCGGAGATCGAGACATGTTTCTGTTCCTCGTGGACGGCAACCGTGACCTCGACGATCCGACCGACGCGACGCACGCCGGGTTGTTCCGCGGGTTCATCATCCGGAACAGCGATGTCGGTGCGGCCGCCTTGAGCCTCGATGTGTTTCTCTTTCGCGCGGTGTGCGCGAATCACATCGTCTGGGGCCTTCAGCACGTCGTCGGCTTCCGGCGCCGACACGTGGGCGCGTCGATTCAGCAGGCGTGGACGACCTCGCTCGAGACCGTCCGCGCTGCCCTCGACGCCGACACCGCGCACGATCGCCTCGTGCTCCAGCGGGCCACATCCCTGGAGCTCGGGCCGACGCGTGAGGCGGTCCTCGACTCCGTCCTGCAGCGACTCGACCTGTCGCAGAAGCAGGCCGGTGACGCCTACACGCTCGCGGAAACGCATGAAGCGAATCCGCGCTCGGTGTGGGGCTTCGTGCAGGGGCTCACGCGTTTGAGCCAACGCACGCCGTGGCAAGACGGACGGTTCGCGCTCGATCGCGCAGCCAGCCGGTTGCTGACCACCGTTCACTGACGTCGCCGCTCGCGTCACGCGAGTCTCCGGCATCGTCAGGCCTCCGCCGATCGGGCACAGCCCACGGCACCTCCCGTCATCACAGGCGTCGGCCTCGGTCACGCCCGCCAGCGCCGCACGCGACGAGAGTCGTCGCGCATGCGTCACCGCCTTCGCTTCCAGGGCCGGGCGGCTCTCGAACCGGAGGACTGTGCCATGCGCGACGACTCGACTCGCGTACGTAGCTCCATCACTCCGACGAGCGACCTGTCCGGCATCACGGCGCTCGCGCACTGGCGTCAGACACTGCGCGCGGACGTCCTCCGCGATCTCGCGCGGCAGACGAAGGGGCTGCGCTGGTCCCCTCGTCTGCTGCGCGTGCTGCTCGACGAGCTGTTCCTCGGCGACGAGCCGGTGGAGTTCCGCGGCATCGTCCGCCGATCCACATTCGCGCACGCGGCGCAGGTTATTGCACTACGCCTGATCGCACGACACAGCTGGACGCCGCACGACCTCGCTCAACTCGCGCGTCGACTGCATCTCTCGATCGCCCGAACACCCACCACATCACACAAGTCAGCGGCCCCGACGCCTGACTTCCGGCCCTCGCGCACATCCGCGAGGCGCCATCAGCGCGCCTTCCGCGACACACGTCCCAGGAGGCGACGCGCATGAAGGAGTTCCCCTATGGCTCCATCGACCGAGACGACTCCCGCCGTTCGCCGACAGACGGTCCGCGAACTGGTGTGTTCCTTTCGTCCCTTGCGCGACGGCACTGGTCAGGCTTGTCGACTGCCGACGGTCGCGCTCTCGGACTCTCGCACCGTGGCGACGACGCTGGCGCCGTTGCTGATGCACGAGCCCGTCGAAGTGTTCGCCGTCGCCTGCCTGTCCGTGCGCCATCGCCTGCTCGCGTGGCACATCGCCTCGCGCGGCACGCGCTCCGGCGCGCTGGTCTCGATCCCCGACGTGTTCCTGCCCGCGTGTGTGACACCGGGTTGCGTGGGGATCGTCGCGCTCCACAACCATCCGTCCGGCGACCCGTCGCCCAGTCCGGACGATGCGTTGCTCACGTCGCGCCTGAGCGCGGCGGCCACCGTCCTGGGGATCGAGTTCCTCGACCACATCGTGATTGGCGAGGGCGATCGCTACT
The DNA here is from genome assembly GCA_016789685.1 of Acidobacteriota bacterium. Lineage (GTDB taxonomy): Bacteria > Acidobacteriota > Vicinamibacteria > Vicinamibacterales > JAFNAJ01 > JAEUQQ01. The sequence continues at coordinate 2,680 of JAEUQQ010000360.1, forward strand.
ACAGCTTTCGCGAAGCCGGACTCCTCACCAGCTGACGCACACGGGCGCGTCTTCGGCGCGCCCGCGCTCCACGACGACCGGTCTCGTGTGGGCCATCACGCCGCAAGTGTGCGACGCGTCGCCGGGCCGTCAAGGCGCGGCGCGTGGCGCCGCCCCTGGCGGGCTGACGGCCTTGACGGCACGCGGCGACCGCGTCGGGGTTCGGCAACTACGTGATGGCCCGGGGCGGATGCCCACGACGATGCGCACCACTCCGGCAGGCGAACGAAGAAAGGACGTTCCCATGCAGACCCAGATCGACAGCGCCGTTTCGGTGATTCCCGTGACCATCGGGCAGCAGATGCGCTGCTATCGCGCGTTCGTCACGACCGCACCGGTATCACTCGACGGCCCGGCGACGGTGACGCTCTACGCCTCGACGTTCGGTGATGTCGCCGGCTTCGCCGCCGACCCGTTGCCGTTCGACGGCGCGACCGGGATTGTCCCGGCCCGCTTGGTGTTGATTCCCACCACCGAGCTGGACTGGCAGCGCGCCCGCTACCAGAGCGGACAGTTCCTGCTCGCACCCACCGATCCCGTGCTGGTCGGGACCCGCACGTTGCAGCAGTGGCTCTGGCACCGACTCACGTTGCCAACGGAGTTCGGCGCATGACCGCGTCGCGATGCCTCCCCAGCATCACTCGCCCATAACTCGGACGTGCTCACGAAAGGCAGCATATGGACAACACGATCGTTCGCTTCCAGGTCGCCAACGGCGACACGCCGGCCGGCAAGGTCGCTGACGCCGAACTGCACTTCGTCGGTGGTGACCTCGAGGGCCTCAAGCTGGTTGGTTTCGCGGTGTGGGTTCGCCGCGACGGCAACGGGCACAACGTCACGTTCCCCTCGCGCGGCTTCAACGTGCACGGTGAACGCCGCACCTTCGCGCTGCTGCGCGCCGTCAACGACCAGGCCGCGCAGGAACGCCTGCGCGATCACGTGCTCCAGGAGTACCGGACGTACGAGCAGGAGCTGAAGCAGTTGTCGGTGGAGTAGCCGCGGAGCGCAAGGAACCGGGTGCCCATCAGAGGGTGCCCGGTTCCAGCCACGAACGTCGAACACGACACGGCACCGAAGGAGATGAGCAATGGAAGACCAGAACAACGTGTGGCTCACGGTGCGCGAAGCAGCGAAGCGCGCGCGATGTGGCGTGAAGACCGTCTATCGAGAGGTCGTGGCGGGGAGACTCCGGGCTGCGCGCGTCGGCGGCCGTCGATCCCTCCGGTTCAGGCCCGAGTGGGTTGACGCCTGGATGGAGGCGTCGGCGAACGGAGGCGTTCTCGTAGGCGAACACGAACCGCAGGAGTTCGCTGGCGGCCATGCAGTCGCCATCGCACCCACTGTTCACCATGCAGGATGGTGAGACCAACTCCCACCCACCAACAGCGTGACGGACGCGGCGTGCTTCGCACCCGCGTCTGGCCAACCGGGAGGCATGGCCTATGACTGAACGAACGAAGAGGAAGCTCGCAGACGGACGCGAGGACGACGTCGGAAAGAACCATGGCCTGCGAAAGATCTGCGCGTGTGCCAGGCGCAACTGGACGAAGTGCCCGCACTCCTGGCACTTCAGCTATCGCTGGCAAGAGCGGGACTACCGATTCAGCATCGATCGCCATCTACGACGTCGTGTTGAGTCCAAGAGCGAGGCCGAGGCGGAAGCGGAGCGCATACGTGTCGCCATTCGAGCGGGCCAGTTTGGTTTGGAGGTTCCAGAGCCCGAGCCAGTCGAGCGAGTCCCCGTCGGCACGACCTTCAAGGAACTCGCCGACATCTGGATCGCACGAGAGCGTACGGGGCGAGGTCGCATGGAGGCCAACGAGCAGGCACGGACGAAGGCCCTCGCTGCCATCGAGCTCCTGCCAGGGCGTCTACTCGGAGCGAAGCTGATTGACGCGGTCTGCGAAGACGACCTCGAGACGGCGATTCGACAGATCCGCGAACGAGGATTCGCGGCATCGACTCTGAACCACTACATCCAGACGCTGAGGTCGATGCAGCGATGGGCGCTGAGGAAGGGACACCGTAATTGGATAGCGGGTGCGTGACCTACGAGGTGGCATCCAGTGCCGGCGACACGTGCGGGGCGGGTGCCCGCAGGAGATCGACGAGCACGTCGCGCGTATCGAGGCCGCGCAGGCGCGCCGTCTGCACGACGCTCGCGA
>JAEUQQ010000390.1 GCA_016789685.1 Acidobacteriota bacterium
AAATCGCGAGGAGCCTCGGCCACATTCCTGAAGACGACGGCGGTGGCGACGACATCGCGCAGGCGTGCGAGGTGCGCGGCGAGCAGGCGCAGGTCGCGTTCGCGATCCGCGCGCTCGCGGCTCAGGCTCGCATCCCACAGCACGGCGATCTTCGATGGCGGCGCCGTGGCGGCCGGCGCGGGCCCCGGCGTGGCAGGGAAGTCGTCAACGGTGAAGAACGCGTCGCCACCGGGGCCGGACTCCACGACAACCGCGTCGCGCGCTGCGCGCGGGAGGGCGATGACGAGGTCGTCGGGGCTGACGTTGCGGCCCGAGGCCTGGGCGGTGTAGCGATCCTGCCACGGCGAGAACGAGAGGTTCGCTGGTCCCGATCGCACCACCGGTTGCAGGGTCGAGCGCACGACCTCGACGCGCAGTGCAAACGTCTCGAGCGCCACGCCGAAGCGTAGCGGCAGTTCGTACACGTCGCTGCCGTCGCCGCCGGCGTGGCCTGCGAGTTCCGAGATGTACTCGATGGTCACCGTGCGGCGGCCCCTGGCCGGCAGGGGCCAGACGCGCGTGCGGAAGGTGTTCCCGCGCACCCACTCGACGAGACCGGGATCGATGCCCTTCCGCACCTCGGTGTCGAAGGCGATGCGCGCCTGCTGCGCCTCGACGATCACGCCATCGACCATGCGTCCGCCGACATCGAGGGCGAAGCCCGAGATCACGGCCTCGGTGGGGAGGGGGTAGACGAACTCGCCTTCGAGCACGCGGTCGGCGTCGTTGCGGAAGGTGAGCGTCGCCCGTGTGCGCGCGCCGACGCCTGCGACCGTCACCTCGTAGCGCGCCGACTCGAGCACGATTGGCGCCGACGGCGCATCGCCCGCGCGGGCGAGCATGACCGGGCGTCGCGGCGATGTGGCGGCAGTGGCGCCCGGGGCTTGCGCGGGCGCGGCGAGGCTCGAGGCCTCGGTGCCGGTTCCCGGGGACGCCAGGCGAGCGTCGCCCATCGCGACGAGGCCGACGATGCTGGCGACGAACACTGCGAGGACGGCGATCGACAGGCGCCGGTGCATGGTGCCGCTCCCGGGCGCGCGCGGCGGCCATCCTCGACACGGCCCGAGGGGCGGGCCGATGAGTGCGGTGGCGGCATGGCGTGCCCTTCACGTTTGACACCGCACTGGGCGACTCGGCCCGAAGCTCCGACGGCACTGGTCGGCGCCGGGGGGGACAGGGCGTGCGAAAAGTGATGAAGAAAGATGTGACCCCGCCGTGCGCAGCAGCGGGGTGGCGGGCGGCACGGGCGGGCGCCGGGGGGACAGAGCGTGCGAAAAGTGATGAAGAAAGATGTGACCCCGCCGTGCAAGAATCGCGCATGGATTCGACGGGTGCTCCCGTGTCGCGGGCTCGCGAGGTCAGGGATGTCCTCGCGCGGCGCGTGCTGGTGGCCGACGGCGCGATGGGCACCATGCTCTACGCGCGCGGCGTCTTCATCAACCGCTGCTTCGACGAGCTGAACCTCGTCCAGCCCGACCTCGTGCGCGAGGTGCACCAGGAGTACGTCAAGGCCGGCGCCGAGATTCTCGAAACCAACACGTTCGGGGCCAACCGCCAGCGCCTCGGCGCGTTCGGACTCGCCGAGAAGCTGGCCGCGATCAACCAGGCCGGCGTGCGCCTGGCCCGCGAGGCCGCTGGCGCCAACGCGTTCGTCGCCGGCGCCATCGGGCCGCTCGGCGTGCAGATCGAGCCCCTCGGGCCGATGTCGTTCGCCGAGGCGCGCAGCATCTTCCGCGAGCAGGCCGCGGCGCTGGTCGAAGCGGGCATCGACCTCGTCGTGCTCGAGACGTTCCTCGACATCAGCGAGATCCGCGAGGCCGCCCTCGCGGTTCGCGAGGTCGCGGGCGACGAGATCGTGATCGTCGCCCAGGTGACGATCGACGACGAGGGCACGTTGCCAGAGGGTGGAGACGCCGACACATTCACGACGACCCTCGACGGGCTGCCGGTCGACGTGATCGGTCTCAACTGCTCGGTCGGGCCCAGGGCGATGCTCGACACGCTCGAGCGCATGGCGCAGCTCACGACCAAGCCGCTCAGCGTGATGCCCAACGCCGGCAAGCCGGTCTCGGTCGAAGGGCGCAACATCTACCTCGGTTCGCCGGAATACATGTCGCAATATGCCCGGCGATACGTGCAGCTCGGCGTCAAAGTCAGCGGCGGCTGCTGCGGAACGACGCCGGCGCACATCAAGGAGATCCGCTCCGAGGTCAGGAGCCTGCAGCCCGGTGTGAGGCAGATCGCGGTCACGGCGCACGCCCCGAGCACGCACGCCAGCCGGATGACGCCCGTCTCGACGGCCCGCAAGTCGCAACTCGGCGCCAAGCTCGCGGCGGGCGAGTTCGTGGCATTCGTCGAGATCCTGCCGCCACGCGGCGTCGACGCCTCGCGCGAGATCGAGGGCGCGCTGCTGTGCCGCAAGGCGGGCATCGACGCCATCAACGTGCCCGATGGTCCGCGCGCGTCGGCGCGCATGTCGGCGCAGGTGACCTGCCAGAAGATCCACGAGGCCAGCGACATCGAGGCGGTGCTCCATTTCTGCTGTCGCGATCGCAACATCCTGTCGATCCAGTCGGAGCTGCTCGGTGCGCACGTCGCGGGCGTCCGCAACCTGATCTGCATCACCGGCGATCCGCCGCGCACCGGTGCCTACCCCGACGCCACGGCCGTGTTCGACGTCGATGCCATCGGCCTCGTCAACATCGTCAACAACCTGAATCACGGCCTCGACATCGGCGGCAACCCGATGGGCTCGCAGACCGCGCTGCTGTGCGGCGTTGGCGCGAACCCGGGCGCCATCAACATGGCCACCGAATACGAGCGGCTCGACTGGAAGATCCGCGGTGGCGCCGAGTTCATCGTGACGCAGCCCGTGTTCGATCTCGACCTGCTCGAGGCGTTTGTCACGCGTGTCGCCCCGTCCAGGGTGCCCGTGATCGCAGGCATCTGGCCGCTCACCAGCTATCGCAACGCCGAGTTCATGGTCAACGAGTTGCGGGTGCCCGTGCCCGAGGTGTTCATGGAGCGCATGCGGAAGGCCGACAGCGCCGACAAGGCGCGCGCCGAGGGCGTGGCGATCGCGCAGGAGATGGTCGCGCGGTGCCGGCCGCTCGTGCAGGGCGTGCAGTTGTCGGCGCCGTTC
>JAEUQQ010000415.1 GCA_016789685.1 Acidobacteriota bacterium
CAGGCCGTCGGCCTCTTCGGCCCGACCCACGCCAGCGCCGATCCCGACGCGCTGTATCTCATCGCGGGCGGTGGCAACGACATGCGCGATGCGCGCGACGACTTCGGCGGCACGACGCCCGCCGACATCCTGGGGCGCCAGTTGGCCGCCCAGACTGCGGTCTCGAACCTGCAGCAGACCGTCGGCTTCCTTGCCGCACGGGGTGCCCGGCACTTCCTCATCGCCAACCTGCCCGACCTCGGCCTGACGCCTGAAGCCGCTGCCCTCAACCGGCAGGCCGCCTCGAGCGATGCCTCGGCGCGGTTCAACGCGCTCATGTCGGGCCTGGTGGCTGGGGCGTTGGGCTCGGGGCTCGACGTGCGGTTCCTCGACCTCGTGGCGCTCAACCAGGCGATCATCGCCGATGCCTTGACCAATGGCGGCGCACTCTACGGCATCACCAACGTCGTCGTGCCGTGTGCAGGGTTTGCCGGGGCAGCGCCGTACAACCTGCCGTGTTCGGCCTCGCTGTTCTCAGACGGCCTGCACCCTTCGGCCCGCGCGCACGAGCTCATGGGCCAGGCCGCCCTGCGCGCCGTTCCGGAACCGGCCGTGCTCGCGCTGTTCACGCTGGGGACGCTCGCCGCGGTGCGTCGTCGGCGCGCGTGACCACACGGTTCGCGGCGTCACCGACGCCACCACTCATCGCCCGGGCCGATCCTGGCCCGGGCGGCATTCAACCACTCATTCCCGCTAAACACGCGCGCCATGACTCGGCGATGAACCGGGTAGCCACAGAAACATGAGGTGACTACACTGGGAGTGCTGCGTTCGATGGCGCAGCAGTCTCCCCTACGAAGGCAGGTTGCTGATGACGCTCAGTCGGATGCTCCAACGCCACTCCATCATTCCACTCAATGCTCTCCTCCTGGCCATGTTCGTCGGAGCCAGTGCTGTCCCGGGTTCCGCCCAGGTCATCATGGCGAGTACCGACGCAACGGGCGCGTCGGCACTCCTCGCATTCAGCGCCAATGGGCGCTACGTCGTCTACGAATCGCTTGAAGCAGGCGGCATGACGCTGTTCCTCAAGGATCTGCAACAGGGCGCGGTCGTGCCGCTCGGTCTCAAGCCGTTGGTGGCTGGTAACGCGTCAGTGAGCGACGACGGCCGCTTTGTCGTGCTGGCGCCGCGGAGGCAGTTCGACCGAACAACAGGTGAGTGGACCGAGGTTCCACACGCTCGACTCGACCCGCCATTCCAGAACCCGTCGCCGCAGACATGGGAGTCGGTCGTCTCCGCAACTACCGACGCTTCAGGGCGGTTTCTGGCCTTCGTGTCAGACCAGCGCCCGTGGCCCGGTGATTGCTGCAGCTCAGCTGCGTACCGCGGCATCTTCGTCCGCGACCGCGACACAGGCGTGACCTGCGGGTTCGCGATTCCGCAGACGGACTTCAGCAACAGCCAGCCGCTGTTCGAAGCTGGCACAGCCAGGGGCGGGACACGATTGCGCGTCAGCGATGGCGGTGAAACGGTGATCTTCCACGCATCGCTGGCGAACCCCGTGCCTGGCGACACCGATCCCATGCCGGGCCTATTCGCACTCAGTTGTCCCAGCGGCCAGGTCAGCCGCAGTGGCGGCAGCGAGGTGTACGAAGCCGGGCTGGGGGTGAGTTCCAATGTCCGCTTCCAGGCGTACTTCACGACGGCGGGAAGTTGTTCGGCAGTCGTGCGTGACACAGTCACCGGCACAGCCACCACGCTCGCGCTGGGCGATGGAGGGATGTCGTGTGTGGGTGCGCCCTCCGTGAGTAGCGATGGCCGCTATTTGACGTACGTTCGACAGTCCCCGGACGGCCACCAAGGCGTGTTCTGGTCGGACCTGCGCGCCAGCATCACCAGGAGGGTTGACGAAAACCCACTGATCGGCCCGTCGAACGGTGAACCTGTCACCAGTGTGACAATGAGTGCGGACGGTTCGAAGGTGGCGTTCACGTCCACCGCCTCGAATCTCGTCGCGGGAGACGCCGATACGTGCGGAATCACGCCGGGACCGTGCCCCGACGTGTTCGTCCGCAATATGCTGGATGACGACGGCGACACGCTGCCAAACACGTGGGAGCAAACGTTTGCGCTGAACCCGCTCGATCCGTCGGATGCCGGCCTCGACCCGGATGGCGACGGTCGCACGAACGCGCAGGAGTTCGAGCAGCACTCCCATCCGAAGTCATTGGCGTCGGCGACGCGATACTTCGCCGAGGGTGCAACGTCGTCGTTCTTCGAGACCCGCATTTCGATCGCGAATCCTGGAACCGTCCCCGCGACCGCGCTGCTCCGTTACGTGAAGCCAGATGGCTCGCTTGCGAGCACGGTCGTGCCGGTACCCGCACAACAGAGTCGCAAGGTGACCGTCAGCGCTGAGCCTGGCATGGCCACGGCGGAGTTCGCGACCGTCGTCGAGAGCGACCAACCAGTCGTCGCCGACCGGTTGCTGTGGTGGAACGCCGGCACGGCCTACGGTACACATGGCGAACGTGCCGTCACGGCGCCGGCTGCGCGCTGGTATCTCGCGGAGGGTGCCACGCACAGTGGGTTCGACTTGTTCTACTTGCTCCAGAATCCGGGGGCGACCAACGCGCAGGTGCGCGTACGGTACCTGCTCCCGAACGGCGCGCCGCTAGAGAAGGACTACACGGTTCCCGCCGGCAGCCGTTTCAATATCTGGGTGAACACCGAGGAACTGCCCGCGGCGTCTGGCAGCCACCCGCTGGCCTCGACGGACGTGTCAGCAGACATCGAAGTGTTGTCTGGTCCTGCGATCGTGGGCGAACGGGCGATGTACTTGACGCGTTCCTCCACCGCCCCAGGGGGCCTGTTCGAAGCGGGGCACGAGAGCGCAGGTGTGACGAGTCCCTCGGAGTCGTGGTACTTCGCCGAGGGCGCAACCGGTGACCTCTTCGACCTGTTCCTGCTGGTCGCGAACCCCGCGGCGACGGCGGCGAGCGTGCGTGCGACCTACCTGCTCCCCGGCGGGCAGACGTACGCCAAGACGTACAGCGTCGCGCCGAACAGCCGCTACAACATCTGGGTGGACCTCGAGACATTCGATGGCGTACCCGGAACACCGCTGGCCAACGTCAACGCCGTGTCGGCGAAGCTCGAGGTGCTCAATGCCGTGCCCATCGTGGCGGAGCGCGCCATGTGGTGGCCGGGGCCGTCCGCGAATACCTGGAGTGAGGCGCACAACAGTCCTGGCGCAACAGAAACGGCAACACGGTGGGTTGTTGCCGATGGCTCAGTGCAGGACAACCCCGCTCGGACGGATACGTACTACCTGATTGCCAACCCGACGGGCACGCCCGCGTCGGTGCGGGTCGCACTCCTCTATGCCGACGGCACGCCGAGCACGAGTCAGACCTTCGCTGTGCCCGCGCAGAGCCGCTTCTCCGTTGACGTGCGCTCGACGTTCCCCGATGCCATCGGCAGGGGCTTCGGAGCCATCGTCGAGAGCCTCGGCACAGGCGCGCCGGCGATCGTGGTGGAGTGGTCGATCTACAACGATGCGCTCGGCCGGACGTGGGTCGGCGGCGCAAATGCGCTCGGCACGCCGGTTCCGGATGGCGTGAACGAGTAGACACCAGCAACAGCGTGGCGGTGGGTGAATGGCCCACCGCCACGCGGGGATCGACGCTCAACCGCTTCCTGCAGGACGTCAGGGACGCCGCCGTGCAGGTCGTCCCGCTCTGATCGCAGACGTCGCCGCGCTACTCGATGACGATCTCGGCACTCATGTAGTGCGCGGCGCTGCCTCGCAGCACGACGCGGTCGCCTCGCAGCGCGCAGAGCACGACACCGCCGCGGCGCGACACCTGCTCGGCGCGCATCGACAGCATGCCGAGTTCGCCAGCCCAGTACGGCGCCATCTCGCAGTGCGCCGACCCGGTGACCGGATCCTCGTCAATCCCCAGCTTCGGCGCGAAGAACCGGCTCACGAAGTCGGCCGACGCCCCCTTGGCCGTGACAGCGACGCCGCGGAGATCGAGCGTGGCGAGGCGGCCGAAGTCGGGCGAGACGGCGCGGACCTGCGCCTCGGACTCGAGCACCGCAACGTAGTCGAACCCGCGCAGCGTGCGCGCCGGCACGACCCCGAGACCCTCGACGAGCGCCGCCGGCGCGGCACAGTCGACCGGGATCGTCGCCGGAAAGTCCATCGCATACAGCCCGTCGCGTCGCTGCACCTCGAGGAGGCCCGACCGGGTCTGGAAGCGCACCGTGTCGCTGTCGTGGCCGAGGATCCGGAAGAGGACGTCTGCGCTGGCCAGCGTGGCGTGACCGCACAGGTCGACCTCGGCGAGCGGGGTGAACCAACGCAAACGGTACGCGTCGCCCTCGCGCACGAAGAACGCCGTTTCGGCCAGGTTGTTCTCGGCCGCGATCGACTGCAGCACGTGGTCGGGCAGCCAGCAATCGAGCGGGCAGACCGCCGCCGGGTTGCCGCCGAACACGCGCTCAGCGAACGCATCGACCTGGTACATCGGGAGCTTCATGCGCGACTCCGGGGCCATCGACGTCGTTGCATGGCCAGCCTGGTGATTCACACTCGCCGCCGCAACGCACACGGATGCCGCGCACCGCTCCGCGTCATCGGGCGCTGGGCACGGTCAGACGAGGCGCGCCGCGACGATCAGGGTCAGGCCGACAACGAACGACCCGAACATCAGCGCAAGGAGCGACGACGTCCCCGCGGGAGCGTCCTTGAACTCCTTCCAGATGAAGACGCCCCAGAACGCCGCAACCAGCGTGGCGCCCTGTCCGAGGCCGTACGAGATCGCGAACCCGGCCGCGCCGGCGGCGATGATGCTCAGCGACATCCCGAGGTTCCAGATCGCGCCGCCGAGGATGCCGATCAGGTGGAGGCGTGGCGTGCCCTTCGAGAAGTAGTCGGAGAAGGGCACCGGCGCGCCGACGAACGGGCGCTTCATGACGATGGTGTTCCACAGGAAGTTCGACGCGAGCAGGCCCGCCGAGAACATGACGATGGCGCTGTAG
>JAEUQQ010000450.1 GCA_016789685.1 Acidobacteriota bacterium
TCGGGACTCGCGGCGGCCACCGCACGGGGTTGGTCAGTGTCAGCGACGGCGGAGTGGTACGACACGACGGGCGCGTTCGTCGTCGCAGCGACGGATCGCGGGGCCATCGATACCAGGGCCGCGAGCACGTACATGACGACAGGCGCGGCGGTGTCGCGCGCGGCGGGCAACTGGCAGGCAACGCTCCGCGTGCGCGCGTCGGACGAACAGCGCGCCAACGGCACGCGGCTGCAGGTCAACGACACCAACTGGCGGCAGTGGTCGGCCGATGTCTCGGGCACCGCCCTGGGTGGGCAGTGGTCGCTGCGCGGCGCGGCCGGCACGCAGGGGTACTACCAGACGTTCTCGGCCATCCTCGCGGCGCGTGCGGGCGAGCGACTGACGTCGGAGCAGCGCATTCCGGCGCGCGTGGCGCTCGGCCAGGCGCAATGGGCGCGCGCGTGGTCGCGCATCGCCCTGCTGGCCGGGGCCGACGCCCACCGCACGCGCGCGGCGCAGACCGAGCGGCGATACGGCACGACCGGCGCGCTGATCGAGCAGGCGCTGACGGGCGGCACCGAGCGCGCGTGGGGGAGCTTCGCGCGCGGGTCGTACTCGCCCGTGCCGTCGCTGACGCTGGCCGCGGGGGCGCGCGTCGAGCGATCCGAGACGACGCCGCTCGCCGCGACCCTCGCCACGCAGGCGTCAACGATGGTCAGCCCGCGCGTCAACGCGGCGTGGCGACTGTCGGATCGGGTCACGACCCACGCGGCGGCGTACCGTTCGTCGCGCGCGCCGACGCTCAACGAACGCTACCGTGCGTTCCGTGTGGGCAACGTGCTCACCAACGCGAATCCCGCGCTCACGCCCGAGCGACTGACCGGTGCTGAGGGCGGGCTCCGGTGGGACGCCGGCAGCGTCGTCGCGCGTGCGACGACGTACTGGAATAGTCTCGAGGACGCGGTGACCAACGTCACGGTGTCGACGACGCCATCGCAGACGACGCGTCAGCGGCAGAACACCGACACCCTGCGCGCCACGGGCCTCGAACTCGAGACCGAGTGGCGGCCTGCGGGCTGGCTGGCGATGACCGCGTCGGTGACGGCGGGGCGGTCACGCGTCCACCGGGCACCGGCGCAGCCCCAGCTCGTCGGCAACGACGTGCCGCAGGCGCCGCGGGTCGGCTGGGCCGCCGGCGCGGTCGTGACGCCTGCGGCGCTGGGGACGCTGACGTTCCAGGTGCGGCGGGCGGGGCGTCAGTTCGACGACGACCTCAACACCTTTGCGCTGGCGCCATTCACGGTGGCCGACGCCGCGTTTTCGCGTCAGATCTCGCGCGGCGTGGTCGTGTCGGTCGCCGCCGAGAACCTGTTCGATGCCGAATACGACGTGGCGCGGACCCCGACGCGGTCGATCGGCTGGCCACGAGCCGTGCGCGTGGGGGTGCGGTGGGAGCACCTTCGCCGTCTGCATCGCGCGCCGCCGGATGCGGGCACACGGTAACAGGCTTGCCTCCGGGCAGGGGAGCGGTCATCCTACGCCGGGCCGGAGTGGAGCGGCCGGTGCTCCGGCCGCGTTGCCCGGGCCGTGCCCTGATTGCCGGAAGTCCGGCAGGTCTCGACGGCTGGCGGGCGTTTTCCGCGGATTTCTGACCGGCACCTGGCTTGCTATTGGCACCGGGCACGTGATTTTTTCCGGCGTCAT
>JAEUQQ010000477.1 GCA_016789685.1 Acidobacteriota bacterium
GATGCTCGTGGCCTGGGCGACCGCCCCGCGCCGGCTGCCGTGGCAGGGGGCCGACACCGTGGGGCTCGTGCTCTCGGGCTTGAGCGCGGTGTGGTTCGTCTTCCACGCCGCCTCGGCGGTGTGGCCTGACGGCGCCTGGACGCACAGCTCGCGCCTGCTGGCCATCTCGCTGTCGGTCACGATGACGTTTGCCTACCCGCCGCTCATCATGCACGTCACCTGGGTGGAACTCGACGCCGGCCGCCGGTGGCGCGTGCCGCCCGTCGTCCGCTGGATGCTGCCGGCCATGTACGTCGTCGCGGCCGCGGCCGTGCTGGTGACGCTGGCCGAACTCTGGGGCGTGTTCCGCACGCCGCGGCCGACGCAGGACGACGTCAAGACCTCGGTGGCCGCCCTGTTCATCGTCTGCGGATTGTGGTCGGCCTGGGTCTCGATGCGTGCGGGGCGGGCGCACGAGTCGGCCAAGCTCGCGAGGACGCAGCGCGTCTACACCGTGCTGTTCGTGTGCATGGCCGTGGCGTTCGTGCTGATGCTGCTGGCCTGGAAGACCATCCTCATCGGGCGCGCGGTCGAGATCCTGGTCAAGTCGCTGCCGCTGGTCTTCCTGTTTGCCGGCACCTGGGTCGAAGACCGGCTCACGTTCTACGACATCTTCCTCAAGCGCGGCCTGACGGTGTTCGTCACGCTGTTCCTGTTCACTGGCTGGTTCGCGTTGACGCTGCCGTGGCTCGACTCGCTGGGTGCGGGATGGTGGCGGCCATGGGCCTATGCGCTCGCGCTGCTGCCCCTGGCCGTGCTCGTGCCCGCCCTGGTGCGCAGCGGCGAACGCTGGCTCGATCGCGCCTGGTTCGGACGCGAGATTTCGACGTTCGATGCCATTGCCCATGTGCTCGATGCGGCCGACGATGCGCGAGACGACCAGGAGTTGCGGAGGCGGCTGGAGGCGGCCTTCAGCGCGGCGGTCAACCTGCCGGTGCGGATCGACGTCGGAGAGCGGGTGCCGCCGACCGGAGGGCAGGCAGGGGCGACCCTGACGCCTGCGCCTCGCGGGGAGTCGGCAGGGGGCGCGAGCGGTGGTGTGGCGGGCGCGACTGCTGCGGGGGTGGAGGCGGGGGGGCGTGGTTGTCGCGCGGTTCGCTCCGCTGACGCCGCGGCGACTGAAGGGCTGGTCGTGGCCATCGAGGGCGGCGAGGGTCCCGAGTGGCTCGTGGGTGTCGACGCCGGTGATGGATCGCGGGCATTGCTGAGCGAAGACGTCGCGCGTGTGCGGACGCTCGCACGCGTGGCGGGGCCGCTCGTGCGCGCCATGCGCGTGCAGCAGACGGTCCGCGAGCACGAGGGGCGCACGCAGCAGCTGGCGCTCGACGCGCGGCGCGCGGAACTCCGCGCGTTGCGGGCGCAGGTCGATCCGCACTTCCTGTTCAACGCGCTCAACGCGGTGGCCGGCCTCGTGCACGTCGATGCCGACCGCGCCGACCGCACGGTCGAGGCGCTGGCCGAGGTCTTCCGCTATACCCTGCGCGCGTCTGAGCGCGAGTGGGCACGCGTGGACGAGGAACTGGCGTTCGCGCAGGCGTATCTCGACGTCGAGCGGAGCCGGTTCGGCGACGAGCGGCTCGCGGCGTCGGTGACTTGCGAACCGGCGGCGGCCGCCGTGCTCGTGCCGGCGCTCATGATCCAGACGCTGGTCGAAAACGCGATCAAGCACGGCGTCGCGGCATCGCGCTCGCGTGCGCGCGTGCAGGTAGGGGTGCGCATCGAGGGAGCGACCGTGGTGGTGACCGTCGAGAACGACGGCCCGCCGCCCGCGCCAGAGGTGGTTGCACCGGCCGCCCGCGGCGGTCACGGCCTGCGCAACATCCGCGCGCGGCTCGCAGGCTACTACGGGAGCGCGGCCTCGCTGGCGCTCGTGCATGACGGCGTCACCCGCGCGGTCCTCCGCCTCCCCCTGGAACCTGGAATTGGGGTCAGACCCTCATCATCCGCCGTTTCCGTGGCGGAAACGCCGGTCTAGCCAGTGATTCCGGCCATGGACGTCGAACTGACACGGCCGGGCGACAACCCGCGTTGTCGAAAACGGTGGTTTGTGACGCAGAATCCGCCAATTCGGGTCAGACCCCAATTCGGGGTGAGCGACGGCAGGATGGGGGTACGAAGATGCTGCGAGTGCTGATCGTCGACGATGAGCAGCCGGCGCGGGAGCGGTTGCGCTACCTGCTGGCCGGGCGGGGCGATGTCGAGGTGGTGGGCGAGGCGAGTGACGGGGTCGAGGCGCTCGAGCGGATCGCCCACCTGCGGCCCGATGTCGTGGT
>JAEUQQ010000479.1 GCA_016789685.1 Acidobacteriota bacterium
CCGCGAGCCAGGCCTGACCGAGCGCGATGCCACCGTCGTTCGGTGGGGCGAGTCGCGCTTCGAGCACCTCGAGACCGAGCGCGGCAAGCCGGGTCCGCAGTGTCCGGCCCAGCACGTGGTTCAGGAAGCAGCCGCCGCCCAGGGCGACCCGGTTAGTGCCGTGTACATGTGCCGCGCGCCCGGCCCATTCCGCGAGCGCCGCGGCGAGCGTCGCGTGGAACACGGCAGCGCCGCGCGCCGCGTCGGGAATGTCGAGCAAGCGCGCGAACAGCGGCCGCAGGTCGAGCCGGTTGTCCGCCGTGATCACGACCGCATCGGTCAAGGGATCGGCCGGACCGTGCTGTTCCGCCAAACCCTCGAGCAGCATTGCCGCCTGCCCCTCGAACGCAGCCTTGGGCTTGATGCCGTACCACCCCGCCACGGCATCGAACCAGCGCCCCATGCTCGATGTCGCCGGACTGCGCACCCCCTTGTCCAGCATTTCGCGCACGGCCTCGCCGGCGTGACCCGGGAAGCGCCGCCCGATGTCGTCGCCGCGACCGATCGCGTGCAGCGCCGCCGCCGCCATGCGCCAAGGCTCGCGCGCGGCCGCATCGCCGCCCGGCAGCTTGAGCTCGACCACGTGCCCGACGCGCTGGCAGCGCACTGCGTCCACGCGCAACAGCTCGCCACCCCAGATGCCTCCGCCCTCGCCCAGACCGACGCCGTCGAGTGCCAGCCCGAGCACGTGACCGTCCACGCGATGCTCCGCGGTGATCGCCGCGATGTGCGCGTGATGGTGTTGGATTGCAAGGCTCGGAACGGCGCGCTCTGCGGCGAGGCGCAGAGCAAGCCGGGTCGAGTGGAAGTCGGGGTGCAGGTCGTGCGCGACGATGGCGGGCTCCACCTCGAGCACGCGCAGCAGGTGGTCGACCGTGCGCTCGAACGCTGTGCAGTTCGGCGCGTTGTCGAGATCGCCCAGGTGCTGGGAGAGAAACGCCTCGTCGTCACGCACGACGCAGATCGTGTTCTTGAGCAGCGCGCCGAGCGCGAGCGTCGGCGGATATGCGCGATCGAGGCGGATCGCCTGCGGCGTGTAACCCCGTGCGCGGCGCGTGAGGCGGAGGTCGCCCGCGGCGGCGCCGTGGCGCGCGACCGAGTCGTCGCAGCGAACGAGGATCTCCCGGTCGTGCATCAGAAACGCGTCGGCGATGCCGGCAAGCCGAACGAATGCCTCGCCGTTGCCGATCACCAGCGGCTCGTCGTGCGGATTCGCGCTCGTCATGACCAGCACCAGGGGTTGCGGTGCCTCGAGCCAGGCCGTCCCATCCGGTCGGCCGGCCGCTTCGTGAAACAGCAGGTATTGCAGCGGCGTGTAGGGCAACATCACGCCGAGCCATGCAAGTCCGGGCGCCACGCTCTTAAGCAGCGCGTCGCACGCGTCGCGCTTGTGCAGTAGCACGATCGGCCGCTCGGGTGAAGCAAGCAGTCCCGCTTCGTGGTCGTCGACATCGACGAGGGACGCGAGCGAGGCCGGGCCAGCGACCATCACCGCAAACGGCTTCTCTTCGCGCCGCTTGCGTCGTCTCAACTCGGACACCGCTTCGACATTGCACGCATCGCATACGAGGTGGAAGCCGCCCAGGCCCTTCACGGCAACGATCTCCCCGCCCTCGATGCATGCCAGCACCTGCGCGCAGGCATCCCCGTCGACCGTCGAGCGGTCGGGCCGGAAAAGCGTCACCGGCGGTCCGCAGCGCGCACACGCGGTCGGCTGCGCATGAAAGCGCCGGTCGCCAGGGTCGTCGTACTCGCCGCGGCATGCCGAGCACATGGGAAACGCCGCCATGCTCGTGTTCGGGCGGTCATACGGCAGCGCCCGCGTGAGGGTGTAGCGCGGCCCGCAATGGGTGCAGTTGATGAGCGGGTAACGGTAGCGTCGGTTCGACGGATCGAAGAACTCCTCCAGGCAGGCGTGGCAGACGGCGGTGTCTGGCGTGATCGCCGTGTGACTGCGTCCGCCCAGACTCTCGGCGATGACGAAGCCGCTCTTTGTGCTCGCGGCTGGCTCGTTTTCGCACACCACTGAATGGATGCGCGCGAGCGGCGGTGCCTCGCGCTCCAGTCGCTCGACGAAGGCATCGAGTGCGGCGACGCTGCCCTGTACATCGATCACGACGCCGGTGCCGTCGTTGCGGACCGCACCGGACAGCGCGAGTTCGTTCGCCAGTCGGTAGACGAAGGGGCGGAAGCCCACACCCTGCACCTGCCCGCGAACACGCACCCGCAGGCGTGCCGATGGGGCTGACCGTAACGC
>JAEUQQ010000425.1 GCA_016789685.1 Acidobacteriota bacterium
CGCCCAACGGCGAGGTCTTCCGCGTGACCTTCAGCGCCGGTGTCGCCACGCTCGATCACGATGCGATGGACCTGCAGCGCTGGCTCGAGGCGGCCGACGCGACGCTCTACGCCGCGAAGCGGGCCGGCCGCAACCGCGTGATCACGAATGCCGAACGGCTCGAGGCGTTTCGCGTCGGCCACTGACGTTCCCGGGTTCCCCCTCCCATGACCCCCCGTTTCCCTGCCGTCGCCCACACCGTGATGGTGCCCGTGTCCATCGTGGTCGTGGTCCTGTCGGCCGTCGTCGTCAGCTTCTGGACGCCGCACCTGTCGCGGTCGATGCTCGTCCTGGCGTTCGTCGCGCCGATGGCGCTGACCGTCGCCGGGCTGGTGGTGAGCCGCCGCGCCCTGCGTGACCTCGAGCGCGAGGCGTCGGCCCGTGACAGCGACTTCAGGCGCGCGCAAGAGGCGTCGCAAACGGCGATGCGCGCCACCAACGAGCTGTTGACGACGCTCAGCCGCGTGCAGGCGCAGTTCATCTCCGAAGAAGACTCCGACTTCGTGTTCGCCGGGTTGATCGACGACCTCGCGACCTTGACCGCCAGCCAGTACGGCTTCATCGGCGAGGTGCAGGAGGGTGAGCACGGGCGGCCCTACGTGGAGTTCCGCGCCATCCACAACATCGACTGGAACTCGCGCACGTCGCGCGACGTGGTCGGGATGCCGACGTACGACGAACTCGAGCCGCTGCTCGACGTGGTCGTGAGCACACAGGCGACGCTGACGCTCGGGCCCTTGTCGGCGGCAACGGCCGACGGCTTCATGGCGCCTGGCCCGGCCCACACGCTCGTGGTGTGGCCGCTGGCGAAGGCCGGCCGGCTCGTGGGGATGGTCGGGCTCGGCAACCGCGCGACCCCCTACGACGACGAACTCAGCGACTTCCTGCAGCCGGCCATCGCGTCGTGCACGAACCTGATCGAGGCGCTGAAGATGGAGCAGCGCCGCCGCGAGACCGAGGAGCGCCTGCAGGAGAGCGAAGGCCGCTATCGCGACCTGTTCGACAACGCGAGCGACCTGATCCACAGCATCCGGCCGAATGGGTCCTTCGCGTACGTGAACAACGCCTGGAAGCAGACGCTCGGCTATACCGACGACGAGATCGAGCGGCTGACGATCTGGCACGTGGCCGATCTCGGCGTGCACGAGCGCTACCGGCAGCTGTTCATGTCGCGTGACGAAGAGGCGACGACGTCGCTCCGCGACGCGGTGTTCATCACCAAGGACGGCCGCCGCATCGAGGTCGAGGGGTCAGAGAGCGTACGATTCGTCGATGGCGTTCCCGTGGTGACCCGGGCGATCTTCCGTGACGTGTCGGAGCGGAAACGCGCCGAAGCGGTGATGCGCCACGCCAAGGAGCAGGCCGAGGCGGCGGCGCAGGCCAAGAGCGACTTCCTGGCCAACATGAGCCACGAGATCCGCACGCCGATGAACGCCGTCATCGGCATGACGGGGCTGCTGCTCGACACGCCGCTGAGCCCCGAGCAGCAGGATTTCGTCGAGACGATCCGTCACGCGGGCGACAGCCTGCTCGAGATCATCAACGACATCCTCGACTTCTCGAAGATCGAGAGCGGCCGCCTGGAACTCGAGCGCATCCCGTTCGACCTGCGCGAATGCGTCGAGCACGCGCTCGACCTGCTGGCACCGACGGCGACCAAGAAGGGTCTCGAGCTGTTCTGCAACATCGATGCGTCGGTGCCCGTGCAGATTGGCGGCGACGTGACGCGCGTGCGGCAGATCCTGGTCAATCTGGTCGGCAACGCGGTGAAGTTCACCGCGAAGGGCGAGATCGAGGTGTGGGCCCGCGCAACGCGCACCGACGCCGGGCAGTCGCTCGTGCACATCGGCGTGCGCGACACGGGCATCGGGATTCCTGCGGATCGCCTCGACCGGTTGTTCCAGGCGTTCAGCCAGGTCGATGCCTCGACGACGCGCCAGTTCGGTGGCACCGGGCTCGGCCTGGCCATCTCGCGGCGCCTGGCGACCATGATGGGCGGGCGCATGTGGGGCGAGAGCCAGCCCGACATCGGCTCGACGTTCCATTTCACCATCCTCGCCGACGCCGCCGACGCCCGGGCCGAGCACCGCAGCTACCTGGCCAGCCATCAGCCCGTCCTGGCCGGCAAGCGCGTTCTCGTGATCGACGACAACGCCACGAACCGCAAGGTCCTCCTCAAGCAGGGGCAGTCGTGGGGGCTCGAGGTCACGACGGCGTGTGATGGCCCCGAGGGCCTCGGCTGCATCCGCGACGCCGCGTTCGACCTGGTCATCCTCGACATGCAGATGCCGGGCATGGACGGACTCGACGTGGCGCGCGCGATCCGCACGACCCACACGCCGCAGCAGCTGCCGATCGTCATCCTGACCTCGCTCGGCAGGCGCGACGCGCTGATTCCTCCCGAGGTGGCGCTCGCGGCGTACCTGACGAAGCCCGTCAAGGCGGGCCACCTGCACGAAACGCTCGTGCAGATCTTCGGCGGCCACACCGTCGCCGCCGAACGTGTCAAGGGGAAGTGGCAGTTCGACAAGACGTTTGCCGAGCGCACGCCCCTCAGGCTGCTGCTGGCCGAAGACAACGTGGTGAACCAGAAGGTGGTGCTCAAGATGCTCGAGCGCCTGGGCTACCGGGCCGATGTCGTGGCCAACGGGCTCGAGGTGCTCGATGCCGTGCGCCGCCAGACGTACGACGTGCTCTTCCTCGACGTGCAGATGCCTGAAATGGACGGTTTCGAGGCCGCCCGCCGACTTCGTCTCAGCGATGCCCGCCCCCGCATCGTCGGAATGACCGCGCTCGCCATGGCGGGCGACCGCGAACGTTGCCTGGAGGCAGGGATGGACGACTACATCAGCAAGCCCGTGCGCCCCGAAGAGCTGCAGCGGGCCCTCGAGGCCGCTGCCTCGCAGGCACAACCAGTCACGGCGACTCCGGTGCCCGTCGTCGAGGTGTCGCAACCGGCTGCCATCGACCCACACGTGCTGGCCAACCTTCGCGAGCTGCAGGATCCCGATGAGCCCGACTTCGTCGTCGAACTCATCGATCACCTGCTCGCCGAGACGCCGATGCGCCTGGCGAACATCGACGAGGCCATCGCCGCCGGCAACGCGCAGGCGATCAACCGGCTGGCGCACTCGCTCAAGTCGAGCTGCGGGAATCTCGGTGCCGTCGGGCTCGCGACGCTGTGCGCGACGCTCGAGCGCGCCGGCGCCGAGGGGCGCGTGGACGGCACACGGGCGATGCTCGACGCGGCGTACGCCGAGTTCGAGCGCGTGAAGGTCGCCCTGCAGGCCGAGCGCGCCGGTGCCGCACCGGTGGGCGACGCGGTGGCATGAGCCCCTCGGGCCCGCGAACGCGCCGGGCCCGCCCGCCGGTCGTCGTCAGCGCTGCATGGCCTTGACCTGCAGGAACTCCTCGAACCCGTGTGTGCCGAACTCGCGGCCGAGTCCCGACATCTTGTAGCCACCGAACGGCGCACGCGCGTTGAAGCGCCCGCCATTGATGTCGACCTGCCCCGTGCGAAGCCGCCGCGCCACGCGCAGCGCCCGCCCGGGATCCCCCGACCACACGCCGCCGCCGAGCCCGTAGATCGTGCCGTTGGCGATGGCCACCGCGTCGTCGTCGGTGTCGTACGACAGGATCGAGAGCACCGGCCCGAAGATCTCCTCCTGCGCCACCGTTGACGATGGGCTGACGTCGGCGAAGATCGTCGGCGCCACGTAGTGGCCGCGGGCGAAGCCCTCGGCCGCGCCACCGCCCGCCACGAGCGTGGCGCCTTCGGCACGGCCCCGCGCGATGAAGCCGAGCACGCGCTCACGCTGTCTCGCGCTGACCAGCGGGCCGAGCCGCGTTGCCGGGTCGAGCGGGTCGCCCAGGGCCAGTGTCTGCAGCGTTGCAGACGCGAGCGCGACCGCGTCGTCGCGCCGCGCGCGCGGGACGAGCATGCGCGTCCACGCCGAGCACGTCTGGCCGCTGTTGAGCATGGCGTTCTTCACGCCGTGCGCCACCGCCTTGTCGAACGGCGCGTCGTCGAGAATCACACACGCCGACTTGCCACCCAGCTCGAGGGTGCACTTCACGATGCGCTCGCCGGTGAGGGCCCCGATGCGGCGGCCGGCCAGCAGTGAACCGGTGAAGCTCACCATGTCGATGGCCGGGTGCGTCACCAGGGCCTCGCCGACCACCGGCCCGGTGCCGTGCACGATGTTGAGCACGCCGGCCGGCAGCCCGACCTCGAGGCAGACTTCGGCGAGCAGGCACGCGTTGAGCGGCGCGATCTCCGACGGCTTGAGCACGACGGTGCACCCGGCGGCGAGCGCGGGCGCCACTTTCGCCATGATCTGGTGCAGCGGGTAGTTCCATGGCGTGATGGCGCCGACCACGCCCCACGGTTCGCGCGCGATCAGCGAGTTGCCGACCTCGTGCTCGAACACGAACGTGCGCGCCAGTTCGGCGAACTGCTGCGTGACCACGATCGGCAGGCCGGCCTGCACGCTGGTCGACATCGTGATGGGGCAGCCGACCTCCATGGCGATGGTGCGGGCGACGTCGGCCTGTCGCGCCTTGAGCCCGGCGGCGAGGCGGTCGAGCCAGTCGGCCCGTTCGCCGGGTGTGGTGTGGCCCCAGTGCGTGTCGCAGGCCCGGCGCGCCGCCCGCACGGCGCGATCGACGTCGTCGGCGGTGCCAGCCGCCACGCGGCCGATCACGTCTTCGGTCGCGGCCGATCGCACGTCGATGGCGCTGGTCGAGGCAGGGCGCTGCCAGGCGCCGTCGATGTAGAAGTCTGGATACGCGAGCATGGCGGCGATTATAGCCGCCGACAGAAACGGGGATGGCCGCCTGCCGGCGACCATCCCCCACGTCGTACCGATGCGCCGCCGCCCGTGTGGGACGTCGGCCGCGCATCCACGGTCAGCGCGCCCTGGTGGCCGCCGACACACCACCCCCCCGGCGCGCGATCAGAAGCCCAGCCTGACGCCGAACCGCAGGATCCGCGGGCTGAGGTTCGACGTGAGCCGGTTGAAGTTGGGCGAGTCGAGGTTGCGCTGCCTGTTGAGCTCGGTGTTGGCGTTGAGCACGTTGAACAGGTCGGCCACGAACTGCATCGAGAAGCGCTCGATGCGCACGCCCTTCGACAACCGCACGTCGACGTTCCACAGGTTGTCGAAGCGGAAGCTGTCGACCTCGCTGGTGACGAGCACGCGGTTCGAGCCGTCGCGGCCGAGCGCCACGCTCCTGAAGATCGGGAAGGCATTGCCTTCGCGCCCGAAGACGTTGCCAGCCACTTCGACGCCCCACGGCAGCTGGAACGCGCCATTGACGTTGATCTGCCATCCCGCGTTCACGAACACGTCGCCGGCGCCCGAGCCGGCGCTGCGCGGGGCGAGCTGTCCGCCCTCGACGAGCGCGTCGGTGTCGCGTCGCGTCGGGTTGCCCAGCGTGTTCACCGGCGTGCCGTCGAACGACTCCGTGGGGTTGTTGTACGAGAACGCCGCACGCATCATCCAGCGGTTCGACATGCGCTTGACGATCGAGAGCTCCACGCCCTGGTAGTCGGCCGAGTAGCCGGGGTAGTTCGTGAGCACGCGCCCGTTGCCGTTGGCAGTGATCCTGGCGGCGTCGGGGATGTAGGTCTGCACCGAGTACGTCTCGCCGTTGGGCAGCCTGCCGGTCAGGAGCGTCCCCGGGAGGTAGTCGCCCGTGCCGAGCCCGATCCAGCGGGCGAACGTGAGGCCGATCGGGTCGCCCGTGTTGTTGCTGCCGACGACATCGGTGAGGCGGCTCCACGTGTAGTTGGCCGACACGGCGAGGTTGGGCAGCAGTTCCCGCTCGAGGCCGACGACCACTGACCTCGTGATTGGCGCCTTCAGGTCGGGATCGATGCGGTCGGCCGACGCGACCGAACTCGGGCTGGCGGGGTTGAAGCCGCCGCCGAACGTCAGGGGGCCGCCCGCGAAGACGACCTCGGCGGGCTGCACGAACATGTCGTTGTTGGCGTCGACCCACGGGTAGTCGACGAAGCCGACGCTGGCGCTGGGGTTCGAGAAGCCGACCGTCGTCGCGTCGAGCTGGCTGGCGTACATCGAGAAATTCGCCCGCACGATCGTCTTGCGGGCGTCGTCGAGGGCGTACGTCACGCCGAGGCGCGGCAGGAGGTTGCCCCACGTGAATGGCGCGTCGTAGCCCTCGAAGTCGATGCCCGGGACGACGTTCGGGAAGGCGCCATTGCCGATGGTCTGGCTGGGCAGCGCCTTGCCAATCTGCCGGTCGTAGCGCACGCCCGCGTTGATCGTCAGCCGGTTGACGCTGATCGTGTCGGCCAGGTAGAGGTTCAGGTACTCGGTCCGGTTCGTGCCCGCGCCTTCACGGTACAGGCGCGCGCGCTTGTCGGTGGCCGAGTTGTCGTATGCCACGACCAGGTCGCCGGGCCAGAGCGTCTGCGAGAAGGCATCGTGCCGGCGCCAGCCGACGCCGAGCTTGATGTCGTGCGCGCCGAACCCCGAGGCGAACACGTTGCCGTCGAGGTTGACGATGTGCTGCGGGCGCAGGAAGCGCGACGCGCGCGTGGTCCCGAACGTCTGGCCCAGCCTGGCGCTGATACTGGCCTGGTCATCGAGGCCGCCCTGCGGCTCGAGGGCGAACCCCGTGCCGAAGTAGGCGTACTTGCTGCTCAGGAACGCGTTCGACGAGAACACATGATTGTTCTCGATCTTCAGCAAGCCGTGCGGCCGGTTCTCGGGGTAGTTGTTGCCCTGGTTCCAGGTCGCGCTCGGGGCCTCGACCTGGGCCTGCCCGGTCGCCCGCCCGAACTTCTCCTTGGCGCCGAGGAACCACAGCACGCTGACCATGTCCTTCGACGTCGCCTGCCAGTTGCCCTTGACGTTGGTCGTCGTGAGCAGCGTGCGGTCGATCAGCGCGCCGGCCTGGCGCACGAGGCGGATGTCCTGCTTGACGTACGATCCCCAGATCCACGCGCGGTCGCGCACGATCGGCCCGCCGATGTCGAAGCCGTACTCGCTGATCTGCTTGTTGTGATCGGCCGTCTCGGGCGTGATCGGCGCCTGGCCGGTCGGCCCGACGACGGTGAGCTCGTCGGGTACGTTCGACGACTCGAGGCTGTCGTTCGTGAAGTAGCCCTTCACGTTGCCGCGGTACTGGTTGGTGCCGCGCTTGACGACGAAGTTGAGGCCGGCGCCGCCGGTGGGCTGGCGGATGTCCTGGCCCGACGTCGAGATCTGGATCTCGTCGAAGGCGTCGAAGTCGAAGTAGGACGGCGAGGAGCCCACGGCCGACATGTCGGTCACGACGACACCGTCGAGCGTCCACACCGAGTCGTTGCGGCTCGATCCCTTCGAGTTGAAGTTCGACTGCTGCCCGGTCTCGTTGCCGGCGATGTTGACGCGGTCCATGACCACGCCGGGGACGGTGCGCAGCAGCGCCCACGGGTCGCGCGACGTCGGAATCCGGCTCAACTCGTCCTGCGTGAAGTTGGTCGCCGTGCCCGTCGCCTTCGCATCGACGACCGGCGTTTCGCCGGTGACCGTGATGGTCTCCTGCACGGTCGCCACCTTCATGCTGATGGGGACGGCCGCCTCGACGCCGACGACCACCTGCAGGTCGTCGCGGACGATCGTGGCGAAGCCGGCCAGGTCGGCCTGCAGCCGGTACCGGCCCGGGGCCACGTTGAGGAAACGGAATCGCCCATCGGCGTCCGTGGTGAATGTCTGCGTGCGATCGGCGCTGCCGAGCGTGATGTTCACGCCGGGCAGCACCGCACCCTGTTCGTCCTTGACGGTCCCTGAGACCGTTCCGCTCGAGAGCTGCGCGCACACGGGGAGTGCGCAGGCCAGCACCAGCGCGAGTGCATACAACGCGCGCTTCATGGGATCCCTCCTTGTCCGGGGTGGTCGGCGGCCCCGGTGATGCCGCTTGTGTCGAGGTGGGGCAACGATCACGGTGGCGGGCTGCAACCACCGCACCCGGGGGGCGCCATTCGTCCCCTGTAGCTCCGCCACGTCACCGGCGAGCCGTGGGCAGCGCCGGCCGTGTGACCAGTCGCTCCTGCCGGGTGAGCGCGGTGCAGGCGTGTGACGGATGCGGACACCCGGCTGGCCACGCCCGGGCCCCTGGCGGCCGTCAGACTCCAAAAAGCCGGAGCCGATGGTCCGGAAACCCGGAGGCGCCGCGAGGCCGACGCGTCCCGGTCGAGCGCTGGGGTATGATTCGCGCAGTCGCACGAGGGGGTGGCGTGGATTTCGATCTGTTCTCGATGTCGTGGCTGGCGTGGCTGGTGCTGGGCATCGTCCTCGCCGGACTTGAACTGCTGACGCCGGGTGGGTTCTTCCTGATCTTCTTCGGCGTGGGCGCGCTCCTCGTCGGCGTGCTCGACCTGTTTGGCGTGGCGGGGCCGGCCTGGATGCAGTGGCTCATGTTCACCGCGCTGTCACTGGCGTCGCTGCGGGTGTTCCGGAAGCCGCTGCTCGAGTGGATGCGCCGCGGCGAGGCGTCGCGGCCGCAGGTCGACACCCTGGAAGGCGAACTCGCCACGCCCCTGGCCGACATCGCCGTCGGCGAGGTCGGGCGGGCCGAGATGCGGGGCTCGGCGTGGGCCGCCCGCAACGTGTCGGCCGAGGTGCTCGCCCGCGGGCAGCGATGCCGCGTGCGCGGCGTGAATGGACTGACCATCGACATCGTTCCCGAAGGAGTGCGCTAGCCATGGACGGAATGGGTCTGCTCGTTGTCTTCGTGGTCCTCGCCGTGCTGGCGCTGATCATCCTCCGCCAGACGGCGATCGTCGTCCCGCAGCAGAGCGCGTACGTCGTCGAGCGGCTCGGCCGCTACGCGACGACGCTCGACGCGGGCTTCCACGTCCTGACGCCGTTCGTCGATGTCGTCAGGTATCGCTACTCGCTCAAGGAGCAGGCGATCGACATCCCCGCGCAGGTCTGCATCACGCGCGACAACGTCCAGGTCGGCGTCGACGGCGTGCTCTATCTCAAGGTCATGAACGCCGAGCGGGCGTCGTACGGGATCTCGGACTTCAACTTCGCCATCTCGCAGCTCGCGCAGACCACGCTGCGCAGCGAGATCGGCAAGATCGACCTCGACAAGACATTCGAGGAACGCACCAACATCAACACCGCCGTCGTCAGCGAGCTCGACAAGGCGTCAGAGCCCTGGGGCGTCAAGGTGCTCCGCTACGAGATCAAGAACATCACGCCGCCCTCGGATGTGCTCGCCGCGATGGAGAAGCAGATGCGGGCCGAGCGCGAGAAGCGCGCCGTGATCCTGAAGTCGGAGGGCGAGCGCGACGCTGCCATCAACACGGCCGATGGTGCCAAGCAGGAGGTCATCAAGGCCTCGGAAGCCAAGCGCCAGCAGCAGATCAACGAGGCCGAGGGCAAGGCGTCGGAGATCAAGGCCATCGCCGACGCGACGGCCGAGGGCATCCGCAAGGTAGCCGAGACCATCCAGATGCCCGGCGGGATGGAGGCCGTGCAGCTCCGCGTCGCCGAGCAGTACATCCGCGAGTTCGGCCAGATCGCCAAGGAGAGCAACACCGTCGTGTTGCCCGCCAACGTCGCCGACGTGGGCTCGATGATCACCCTCGCGATGCAGCTCGCCGGGAAGCCGCGCGGCTGAGCCTTGCGTCGCGCGTTCGCATGACGTCGGCTGGGGCGCCCGCGTGGCGCCCCGGCCAGGTGTGTCGCGAGCCATGAGCACCATCCTCACCGACCAGGCGCTGGCCGCCGTGGCCGAGACCCTGCCAGAACCCGCTGCCGTCATCGACGGCAGCGGCCGCATCCTCGCCGCCAATCGTGGCGCGCGCGACATGTTCGACGTGCCGCGCGACGCCTCGCTGCCGCTGGACGTCGGCGCGTTCGTGCCAGACGATCGCCGCGAGCGCTACGCGCAGCTGCGCGAGCTGTTCCTGGCGATGCCGCAGTCGGGGGCAGGCCGCGCCAGCATGCAGGGCCGCACGGCCGTGGGCCGCGCGATCGTGGTCGGCGTGTCGGGGACCCGCATCGAGACGGAGTCGGGACCGCGCGTCCTGCTGCTGCTGCACGACGCGGGACAGCGCACCCGGCCAGAGGAACTCGTGCGCCGCCTCGTCGAGGACCTGGCCGCCGTCACCGGGGCCGAGTTCTTCGCGCGGCTCGTCCAGTTGCTCGCCGAGCAGCTCGCCATGGATGTCGTGTTCATCGGCGAGCGGCTGCCCGATCGGTCGTCGACCGTCCGCATGATTGCCGCGTGCATCGACGGCGCGCCGGCGGCCGTGCACGACTACGATCTCGACGGCACGCCGTCGGCCGTGGTGATGGCCAACGGGGCGTGTGCCTACGCGAGCGACGTGCGAGCCGCCTTCCCGGCCGACCTGTGGCTCGACGAGATGCGCATCGAGTCGTACTGCGGCCTGCCGCTGACGACGACCCGCAGCGAGACGATCGGTGTGCTGGTGGCGATGGCGCGGCGCCCGATCGGGGCCATCGCGTCGATCGAGTCGACGATGCGGATCTGCGCGATCCGCGCGACCGCTGAACTCGAGCGCCTGCGCGCGGCCGAAGTGCTGCGCGTGAGCGAGCAGCGTGGTCAGCAGGCGCAGAAGCTCGAGGCGGTCGGCACACTCGCCGGCGGCATCGCCCACGACTTCAACAACCTGCTCACCGTCATCCTGGGGAACGCGCAGCTCATCGACGAGGCCCTTGGTCCCAGGCACCCGCAGGCCGCGCAGGTGGCCGACATCCTTCACGCGGGCCGGTCTGCGGCGACGCTGACCAAGCGGCTGCTCGCGTTCAGCCGCCGGCAGCGGATTTCGCCGCAGGTGGTCGACCTCAACCAGCTGATCGCTGGCATCGAACGCCTGCTGCAGCGCGTCGTGCGCGAGGACATTGCCCTCGACTTCGCGCTTGCGCCAGCAACGCCGGCCGTTGTCGTCGACCCGGGACAGATGGAGCAGGTGCTCGTCAACCTCGCGATCAACGCGCGCGATGCGATGCCTGGCGGCGGCACGCTGCGTGTCGAGACGGTGCCGGCCGATGGCGGCGACGGGGCGCTGCTGCGTGTGATCGACTCCGGCGTCGGGATGGACGAAGCGACACGATCGCGAATCTTCGAGCCGTTCTTCACGACCAAGGCGCCCGGGCATGGCACCGGGCTCGGGCTCTCGACCGTGTATGGCATCGTGTCGCAGGCCGGTGGACGCGTCGTCGTGGCGAGCGAGCCCGGCCGCGGGTCGGTGTTCGAGATCTTCCTGCCGTCGGCGCGCCAGCCGCTGCCCGCGCCTGCCCCGGCGATCGGCCTGTCACGTCCGGTCGGCGGCACCGAGACGCTGCTGCTCGCCGAAGACGCCGACCAGGTCAGGCGCTTTGCTGCCGACGTCCTCGTGCGGGCAGGCTACACGGTGATCGAAGCCGTCAACGGCGAGGATGCCCTCGTGCGCGCCTCGCGGATCGAGGGCCCGCTGCACCTGCTGATCAGCGACATCGTCATGCCGCTCATCGATGGCCTGGAGTTGTCGAAGCGGCTCGTCGCCGAGCGTCCGGGCCTGCGCGTGCTGCATTGTTCGGGGTACGTGGCGTCGGCCCGCCAGGCCCGCCTCGCCTCGGCCGCCTTCCTGCCGAAGCCGTTCACGGCCGACGACCTGCTGCGGGCCGTGCGCGACGTGCTCGACGCGACGGCGTAGGCCGCCGACCTACGACGCGACGGCGCGGACGACCACGACCGTCTGGTCGTCGAAGGGCTCGTCGGGGTTTGCCGAAAACTCGTAGACGGCGCGCGTGATGCGGTCGCGGATCTGTTCGGCCGATGCGCCGGCGGTGGCTGTCGCGATCAGGAGCGCCTCGAGCCGCTCTTCGCCGAAGAGATCGCCATCCGCATCCTGGCACTCGGTGATGCCGTCGGTCACGAAGAGGAACACGTCGCCCGGCGCGTACGACCGGCGGTGCTCTTCGAGCTCGTGTTCGAACAGCGGACGTGTCGACAGCCCGAAGCCGAGGCCGCGCGGCAGGATGCGCTCGATGCGACCGGTGGCCTGCGCGTAGTGGAACAGCGGGAGGTGACCCGCCCGCGCGATGACGAGTTCGCAGCGCCGCGTCTCGAAGAAGCCGCCGATGGCGGTCACGAACGACCGGCGCTCCATGTCGCGGCCCAGCAGCAGGTTGGTGCGCACGAACAGCTCGGTCGGTCCGAGACCGAAGCCGTGCAGCGAGCGCACGATCCCCTGGAGCTTCGACATGTAGAGCGCGGCCGACGTGCCCTTGCCGCTCACGTCGCCGACCATGACCGTGAAGTGATCCGGACGCCCGTTCAGGTAGTCGAAGTAGTCGCCCCCGACCTCGAGCGCCGGGACCGACGACCCTGCGATGTCGAGGCCCGTGATGTGGGGGATCTCCTGCGGCAGCGACTGCATCTGGATCTGCCGCGCGATCTGCAGCTCGTGCCTGAGGCGCTCCTGCCCGCGGAGGTCCTCGTACAGGAACGCGTTCTCGACGGCCGGGGCCACCTGCTGGCCGATGGCGGCGAGGAACTCGAAGTCTGACGCGTGGAAGGCGCTCTCGGAGCGCTTCTCGCCGACCAGCAGGGCGCCCACGAGCGCGTCGTTGGCCCTGATCGGATAGACGACTTCGATCTGCAGGCCCTCGAGCGCGCGCCGCAACCGGGGCGACGCGTATTCGGTGCGGAGCGAACGTCGCGTGGCACGCAGCTCGTCGAGCAGGTCGGGCGTCGACGCGGCGCAGAAGGCATCCCACGCATCGGGGTCGAACCCGTCGGGCGAGCGCTTCCAGTGGACGCGTGCGTTGTGCGAGAAGAACACGGCGGTGCGCTTCACCGGCATCAGCGATGTCAGGGTCTCGACCACGCCGGCCGCGAGGCCCTCGAGGTCGAGTCGCGTCGCCATGACCTCGCCCAGCAGCTGCGACGCGCGCCGGTAGTCGTAGTCGCCGCGGTCGAAGCGCGCGGCGATCCAGCGCTGGCCGCGCAGGCCGGCCTCGCGCAGCGCGAACGCCGCGAGAATGGCCACCACCATCAGCAGCGCCTTCTCGAGGGCCGCGCGCGACGCGATGTCGGCCGCCCCGTCGTCGAACTCGATGGAACTCGACGTCATCCTGACCGAGGGCATCGGCAGCGACACGCGCGGCAGCGTCCACAGCAGCCCCACCAGGACGGCCGCCGTCGCAGCGCCCCACCCGAGCGAGAGCAGCGAATACTGGACGTTGCGCCGCACCCGGAGGTCGAGGTCGAACAATCGGTATTTCGCGATGATGTAGGTAGTCGAGATCGGGAGGAAGAGCAGGCACGGGAACGCCCACGCGAGCGCGTTGGGGCTGGCGCCGCCCAGCAGCGGCACCAGGAAGACCGACAGTGCCGCGACCAGGCCGGCCACGTCGAACACACGCCGCGACCGCGACATCTGCACGTACTCGGCCGGGCGCGACCGGCGCCAGGCCAGTTGCACCACCCCAGCGAACAGCGTGACCGCAGCGATGGCGAGCGCCAGCCCGAGGTTGTTGAGGCCCGCGATGATGCCGACGAAGCCCGCCGCCCCGAGTCCGTAGAGCACCCACGCGACCCAGCGGGCGCGCTGCAGGCGCGGCCAGGCCACCGGGAAGTGCGCCTTCGACCAGAACAGCCCGGCCAGGCCGAAGAGCAACCCGAGAATCAGGCCGAAGACCCGCACGGTCTGCGCCAGCGACTGGGCACCGGGGCGGTTGGTCGCGCCCAGGAACACGGCAAGGGCGAAGCCCATCGGGATGTACCCGTATGCGAGCCAGCGCGCGCCGAGGAACTGCGGACGCATGAGGCCGATCCAGGCGCCGAACGCGATCAGGACCAGTCCCGTGAGCAGCGCCAGCAGGACGGCGATCTGCAGGCCGAAGCGCGCCAGGGTGACGTGCAGGCTCACGTCACGGCCGGCGCGGACGACGTCGTAGGTGTAGGCGCGCCCCGCGCCGCCGCTGCGCATCCGCGCGTCGGCCTCGAAGATCGTCTTGAACTCGTGGCCGGCGATGCGCACGATCACGTCGCCGACCAGCATGCCGGCACGATCCGACGCCCCTCCCGCCGTGACGTCGATCACC
>JAEUQQ010000503.1 GCA_016789685.1 Acidobacteriota bacterium
GTGCGCCCCGATGCAGCACCGCCGAGCCGAACGTCACGCAGCCCGCGGCGACCACCGGGACGGCCAGCCCGCGACACCATGCCATGACGTTCGTCCGGCGTTCCCGATGGGCGATCGCGTCGGCGACCACGAGGGCAGGCACGAGCATCCAGGCCGTCGGATGCGTGGAGAGCGCGACCGCCACGGCCACGGCCAGCGTACGCCTGGGTGTGCGGCGCCCGAGCGCACCGTCACGCACCACGACGGCACACGCCACCGCTGCGGCCGCCACCACCAGGCCATAGCCACGAATCTCGAGCCCATAGCGCAGCAGCAGCGGCGAACAGGCCAGCAACGCCCCCGCCATGATCGACGCCCGCGGCGCCACGCGCCATAGGCCTACCATCGTGGTGGCGACCGTCACGACACCCATCGCCAGCGACGGAAGGCGGATGAAGCCCACGCCGCCATCGATCCGGGCCCAGAGCGCCAGCCCAGCGTGGTAGGGCAGGAACTGCGCAGCAAGATCGCGCAGGCGCAGGCGGCCGTCGGCGCGACAGCACGCCTCGAAAGAGAGATACTCGTCGAGCCAGAGCCCACGGCCCAGCGCAAGCCACCGAAGCCCGGTGGCCAGGGCGAGCACTGCGACGCCGGCAACGACGAGGGCCGCGAGCCGTCCGGTGTCGCGCGTGTCGACGGGCACGGGCTCGTGTGTCGTCATCGATGACTGCCTCGCCTCACGTCCGCCTCGTTGTGGTCACGATCTGCGTCGTGCTCGCCCACGCCTGCGCCCGGACCAACGAACGCGCGGTGCCGGGGGATCCGTGCCGGATGGCCGTACAGGTCGCCGACGACCTCGAACACCACGTCCTGCCGTTCTGGGCCCGGACGGTCGATGGCCGTCGCGGCGGCTACGTCATCGCACGCGCGGGGGGCACCGAGGCGCCCGACGACACGCGGCAACTCGTGACGCAGGCCCGCCTGGTGTGGAGCTTCTCGCGCGCGCACCGCGCAGGATTCGGCGGCGCCGACGCGCGGTATCTTGCCGCCGCTCGCGCAGGTTACACGTTTCTCGCCACCCACTTCCACGACTCGGTGCACGGCGGATACTACTGGATGACCGATCGTGACGGCCATCCCTCTGACACACGCAAGGTGCTGTACGGGCAGGCGTTCGCGATGTTCGCCCTGTCGGAGTACGCCCGCGCATCGGGCGACGGGGCCGCGATCGACGACGCGCGTCGACTCTTCGACGTACTCGAGCGCCATGCGCGCGACCGGGCCCATGGCGGCTGGCTCGAGCATTTCACGCGTGACTGGCAGCCGATCGTGGCCCCACAGCAGTACCTGCTCGTCGAGGTCGCCGGGCTCAAGAGCGCCAACACGCACCTGCACATGATGGAGGCGCTGACCGGGCTCGCCGAGGTCGCCGCCTCGGCGTCGGTCACGGCGGCGTTGCGGGAATCGCTCGCGATCAACCGGCGCGTGTTCTTCGCGGCGCCCGAGCGCGCCGTCGCGCTGGTGGCGCCCGACTGGTCGCGGCCGCGACGCCCGTGGACGCGTGGCGAGGTCGCCGAGCGGGCCAGGGAGCTGGCGTTCGGAGGCACGCGCCTGTCGTATGGTCACAATGTCGAGTTCGCGTGGATGGCCCACCGCGCCGAAACCGTTCTCGGCCTGGCGCCCGACTGGCCGGCGTTCGACGCCGTCATGGCGCACGCGCTCGCGTTCGGGTTCGATCGACGCCGGGGAGGGCTCTTCGACGGCGGCTACGGCAGGCGCGCGGCCTGGTTCACCGGCAAGACCTGGTGGGCGCAGGCCGAACTCCTCACCGCGTTGTCGGTGGCCGACGCGAGGCGCCCCCGCCCCGCGTACGCCGACGTGCTCGGGCAGCAGGCGACGTGGGTGATGCGGCAGCAGGCCGACCCGGCGACGCGCGTCTGGCGATGGTCGGTCTCAGACGAAGGGCACGTGAACGATGCGCGGCTCGCGCACGACTGGAAGACGGCGTATCACGACCTGCGGGCGACGCTCGCGTACCTCGCGCAGTGCCGACAGCCGCGCTTGTCGGCATCGCAGGCCTCTCGGTAGAATGCCCGCGTATGTCGTTCGCTCCCCAGTCGGTTGCGCTCAATCCCGATGTCGTGTGCAGTCCCCTCGCCGAAGGCGCCGTCCTGTTCGACCTGTCGAGCAAGCAGTACTACGCGCTGAACGCGACCGGCATGATCGTGTGGCAGTGGCTCGAGGACGGCTCGCCGATCGCGCCGCTCGAGGCCGCACTCGAACAG
The DNA here is from genome assembly GCA_016789685.1 of Acidobacteriota bacterium. Taxonomy (GTDB): domain Bacteria; phylum Acidobacteriota; class Vicinamibacteria; order Vicinamibacterales; family JAFNAJ01; genus JAEUQQ01. The sequence goes on from JAEUQQ010000503.1 coordinate 2,265, forward strand.
CACTATCCCGGCACGCGACCCGACACGTTCGGGCTGCGCGAGTTCGGATCGAGGCTGATCGATCTCGGGCTCGCCGAGCCGGCGACGGCCTCGCCCGTGGCACCCGCGAACGGCACCAGCGAGGCGCCGTCGTTGCCCAGCACGTGGGCGCCCCCCGACGTCACGCCGCATGGACGTCCGCTCTCGAAGGTCATCCTGTCGCCGTTCGATCCGACAGTGCCCGTCCCGGAGTGACCCGCCCCGTGGCCGTTGCCGGCGCCGAGACACCGACGTTGCCCGTGACCACGTCGCTGGCCCTGCCGTGGTTGTCGGTGCACGTGAGCGCTCCGTCACCTGGCGTGCTGGCGCGCGTGAGCGATGCGCTCGCGAAGTATGCGCGCGCCGATGGCGACGCCAGGCGCGACGTCGCCATCGACGTGGTGCCGGCGACCGACGTCACGACCGCCAGCGCACGCGCGATCGCCGCACACGCAACCGTCGCCTACCAGTTCGTGCATGGCCATGCGGCGGCAGACGTGACGACGTTTGCCACGGTCGATGGCTCGCTCGCCACGCTGTCGCACGCGACGCGGCAGATCACGCTCGCCGTCACCACCGAGGTGTTCGACGCCCCGTACTCGACATGGGCCGACTTCGTGGCCGCGCCCCTGGCCGAACTGTGGCGAGACGACGGCTGTCATCCCCTGCACGCGGCATCCGTGACGCACGGCCGGCACACGGCGCTGATCGTGGGCGCGTCTGGCGCGGGAAAAACGACGACAGCGCTGGCACTGCTGCAGGCCCCTGACAGCACGTGGCGCGCCGACGACAAGGTCCTGCTCACCGCCACCGGCGGTGCCCTGCGCGGAATCAGCCTGTACCGCAACACGAACGTCGCGCCAGCGACGATCCGGGCCTTCGCGGCCCTGCAATTCGCGGAACAGCGGCCGCCGCTCGATCCGACCAACGACAAGCGCGCCTGCCTGCTCGACGAGGTCACCGACGCGGTCGATCTGCGCGCGTTCGAGCCAACGGCACTGATCTTCCCGTCGCAATCGGGCACGGCAGACAGCCACCTCTCGCGGATGGATGCCACGAGCGTGCTGCTGCGCCTCGCGGGACAGAGCCCGATGTCGTCCGAACGCGGCCGCGCACGCGCCCACCACGACCTGTTGTGCCGGCTGGCGGCGGGCGTCCCCGCGTTCGTGCTGAGCGCAGGAACCGACATGCTGCACACACCTGCGGCGGTCGCGACGCGTGTCTTCCGACACCTCGACGCGACGACTCAACGATGAGCGGGCTGCGCCTCTCGGTCGTCATCCCCGTGCTCGACATGGCCGGCAGCATCGGCCCCTGCCTCGACGCCCTGCTGGCGCAGTCGTACCCGCGCGCGCTCACCGAGATCGTGGTCGTCGACAATGGTTCGACCGACGGCACCCGCGCCATCGTCGAGCGCTACCCGGTGACGTGCCTGGTCGAGCGCCGGCCCGGGGCGCCGTCCGCGCGCAACCGGGGCATCGAGGCGGCAACGGGTGACTATGTCGTGTTCACCGATGCCGACTGCGTCCCCGTGCGCACCTGGCTGGCGCGGCTCGCCGCAGCGGCGACGGCACACGACGCGGATGCGGTCGGCGGCGGGCTAGCGGTGCTCGATCCGTCGGCCTCGCTGCTGGCACGCTACTCGGCCGTCATCGGCCAGTACGATCCCGACGCGACCCTGCGGCATCCCCGCTATCCGTACGCCGCCACTGCCAACGTCGCGATTCGCCGCAGCCTGCTGCAGGCGGCCGGTGGCTTCGATCCGTCGTTCACCACGTACGACGCGGCCGAACTCTTCTGGCGCCTCTCGCAGGCGCGGCCCCTGGCCACGGCGCTTGAACCCCGCGCCCTCGTGTTCTACCGGACGCGATCGACCGTGGCAGCGCTGGCCCGGCAGAACTTCAACTACGGCGTCGGTTACGCACGGTTCTGCAACGCCGTCCCGGATGCCGGCGACGCCGCGCGCGCCGGCCAGGTGATGCGCCGCTGGTGGCAGAGAATCGGCCGCGGGCTCGCGCAGTTGTCAACCGGCCCCACCGGCTCGTGGCGCGACGCCGCCGGCTTGCGCGCAGTCCACCTCGTGCGCGAGACCGCGCTGGCGGCGGGCACCCTGGCCGGGCAACGCCGGTTCGCGCGCTCGCCGATCGCCTGATCGATGGCTGCCGCCCTCACGCTGGCCAGGCGACTGCGCGCCAACGTCACCTCGCTCGGGGATCTCGCCCTGCTCGCGCGCGTGACCGTGATCATGGGCGTGATGCCCCTGCTGCTCCGCCTGCCCGTGCCACGCGTGCTGCGCTGGCTCGACGCGGCGAGCCGCCTCGTCGCCGTCGATGACCCCGCGCGTGCCGCGCGCGTGGTCAGGTACTGCCACGGCCTCGGCGGGCTGCGCGTGTGGGCCTTCCAGGACAACTGCGTGGCCCGCAGCCTCGCCCTGTTCGCGCTGCTCAACCGACACGACGATCCGCTCGATGTGGTCTTCGGCGTCCGCGTGACGGTGGGGCCCGATGGAGGCGTGACGCTCGGGCGCCGCCACGTCTGGCTCGAACGCCAGGGTGAGCCACTGCTCGAAACCGAGCCCATCGCCGGCTACGTCGTGTCGATGCGCTATCGCGACCCGGCCGCGGTCGAAGGGACAGCGGATGAGCGCCCCGCGACGGCCGAGCGGCGCCTGGCGTGGGGGGCCACGATCGCGGGAGCCGTGGCCACCGGCGTCGTCGTGGTGTCGGGCGCTGCAAAGGCCAAGCTCGTCGCCGTCGCCCTGGGCCCCGCGGCGATCGGCCTGCTCGGTCAGCAGGCCACGCTCGCCACGTTGCTGTCGTACCTCGCCTCGTTTGGCACGTCGGCCGGAACCTCGCGCTTCCTCAGCGAGGCGCTCGCCGCTGGCGATACCGGGCGCGCCGGCACTGTCGTGCGCACGTCGATGGCCGTCCAGGCCTGGGCGTGCCTGGCCGTCATCGCCATCGTTGGGGCGTTCGCGTCGCCGCTCGCGTCGCTGGCCTTCGGGCGCGGCACGTCTGCACGGTGGCTGCTGTGGCTGCTGCCGGCCGTGCCGTTGACGGGCCTTGCGACGATGGCGGCGGCGGTGCTGCGCGGGCACCGGCTCGCGCTGCGGCACGCCGTCGCGCAGGCCGCGGCGGCCCTGGCAGGGCTCGTCGTCGCCGCCGTGCTGGTGAGGCGCGGCGACGCACGCGTGGTGCTCGCGTTCCCCGCGCTCGTTGCCGGAGGACAGGCCCTGGTGATGACCGTTGCCGCGTGGCCACGCCTTCGCGACCTGTGGCGCGCCGCCGCCACCCGGGTGGATGTTGCGCTGGCGCGCCAGGTCGCGTCGTACGGCGTCGTGCACGTCGCGATGGCCGCGTGCACGGCTGGCGCGACCGTCATGGTCGGCCGACTGCTGCTCGCTCGAGGCACGATCGACGACGCCGGCCTCTACTACGCACTCGTCGCGGGCGCCGACGTGCTGTTGAACCTCATCCTCGGCGGATACCAGGCGCACTACTACCCGACCTTCTGCGCCGCGGCCGCCGGCCGCAGTGCCTGGCGCGTGTTCGGCCGCCTGGTCAGGACGGTGACGTGGTTCACCGTCGCCATCCTGATCGCGACGATCGTCGCGGCGCCCCGCGTGGTCACGCTGCTGCTCAGCACGCAGTTCACGGCCGTCGTCCCGCTCGTCGGCGCGGTCGCCATCGGCGTCTACGGGCGCATGCTCGGCGCGATGTTCGGCATCCCGTTCCTCGCGCGCGGGCACCTCGCGGTGGTCGGCGGCCTGCATGCACTCTGGAGCCTCGCGCTGGTGGCAGCGTGCGTGTGGCTGGGCGTCGATGGAGGGCCGGCGAGCTGGGCGCACGCCTTCGCGATCGTGTCGGGCCTCCACGCCTGCGTCATGGCCGCCAGCGCGCATTGGTGGCTGCACCTGCGTCTCGACGTTCGCACGTGGCTGGTGATCACCGTCGGAGCGCTGCTGGTCGCGGCGATGGCGCGGTGAGGATCCTCCACGTCAACAACTGGCTGCCGGCGCCGCCGATCGACGGGGGCAAGCTCCGCAAACTGCAGCAACTCTCGGCGCTGGCGCGCGTGCACGAGGTCGTGGTCCTGGGCCGCGCGGCGTCACCCCACGATCGCCGCTGGCTCGAGGCGCGGCATCCGGGACTGACCGTCATCGAGGCCGACGCCGCCGCCGATGGATCGGCGGCCACGCTCGACGCAGTGCGGCGCGCCCTCTCGCAGGTGACGGTCGATGCGGTGCACGTGTCGGGCGTGCCCCAGTGGCCGGGCACGCGCGATCTCGACGGGCGGCCCATCGTCCTCGATGTCGACAGTGTCGAGAGCCGTGTGCTCGAGACCCTGTGCGCGGCCGGCGTCGCCGACATCACGCCACTCGACGTGGCGGCGGTGCGAGCGCTCGAGCGTCACGCGTTCACCCGCGCCTCGCGGGTCATCACGTGCTCAGACGTCGACGCGGCACTGGTTCGCGCGGCGGCGCCCCACGCAGACATCGCCGTCGCGCCAAACGCCATCGATGTCGGCGCGTTCCGTCCGTCGCCGCTTCGACCGCTCCACGCCCCGCCGCTCGTGACCTTCACGGGGTTCCTGGCCTACCGGCCGAATGCGGATGCGTGCGTGCATTTCGTCAGCAGGATCCTGCCGTCGGTCCGCGCCGCACTCGGACAGGTGGCCGTGCGGCTCGTGGGCAGGCTGCCGCCCGACGACGTACGGGCGCTGCAGGCCGCGCCGGGCGTCGAGGTCGTGGCCGATGTGCCAGACATCCGGCCCTACCTCGAGGCGACGGATGTCGTCGTCGTGCCGCTGCGCGCGGGCAGCGGCACGCGCCTGAAGATCCTCGAAGCCTTCGCCGCCTGCCGCCCCGTCGTCTCGACGTCGCTGGGCTGCGAGGGCCTCGCCGTCTCCGACGGCACCCACCTGCTGATCGCCGACGATGCCGAGGCGTTCGCGGCGGCCGTCGCGCGGGTGATTCGCGACCGTGGGCTGGCGTCTGACCTCGCGACCGCAGGACGGGCACTCGTCGAACAGCGGTACGATTGCGGCGTGGTCGAGCGCGACATCCTCGGCGTCTACGAGACGCTGTCACGGCCGAACGAGAATCGGCCTGCACCCGGGGCGCCGGCATGACAGCGATGCGCGACCTCGCGCAGGCGCAGGCACTCGTCCGCGAGGCGCTCGCCTTCCGCCCGACCCCGGCCGATGCGGTCGCGCTGGCCGACGGCCTCGCCGCCGACCGCGTGGGACTGGGGCCCCTGTGGCAGTTGCTGGTGGGTGCCAACCTGCTGCCGTTCGCCGGCGTGCTGCTCGACTGGCACGGGGCCGGCGAGCGCCTCGAAGCCTCGCAGGCGGCATTCCTCCGCGCCTCGACCGAGCAGAACGCCGTGCGCCAGGCCGTGCTCCTGCGCCGGGCCGCCGAGGCGACGCGCCGGCTCGATTCGCAGGGCATCGAGGCCACCTGGCTCAAGGGCGCGTGGGTCAGCGCGCGCATCGTCGAGCGTCCGGCCATGCGCTACATGGAAGACATCGACCTGCTGGTGGCGACGGCGCAGTTCGACGCCGCGCGGTCGGCACTGGTCGCGATGGGGTTCGAGCGCGAGCTGGCAGCCGACGCCGTCGATCCACGCATCCCGTCGATCGCCCTCAGGCGCCCCGACACGATTCCTGGCGCCGACGGCCAGCTCCGCATCGACCTGCACCGCGGCGTCGCCGCCTCCGCAGACGAGGTGTGGGACGCCGACGCGTTCTGGACATCGACGATGCCGACGCGCATCGGCGCAACAACCGTGCGGGTGCCGTCGCCCTCTGCCGGCCTGCTCATTGCGGCGGTGCATGCCTTCAAGCACGGCTACGACACCCGCCACCGCTGGTCGGCGGTCGCCGACGCGTCGGCGATCGTGCGCGCGGCCGGATCGTCACTCGACCTGTCGTGGCTCGACGATCGCATCGACGATCCGCGCGCGGCCATCGCGCTCTACCTGCTGCTCGGGATGTGCGCGGATCCGGCGGATGCGTGCGCGCGCGACGCGGTGGCAACGATCCGGGCACGCGCCACCACGCGGGTCGAGACGGCGGGCCTGCGCGCGGCCGCAGATCGCGTGCTGCACCACGGGCAGCGATTGCGGCCGATCACCGGCCGCGACTTCTCGCTGATGGCAATCGGCGAGCAGCTCTCGCCGCTTGCCGCCGCGCGGCGGTTCCTGTCGTCGGCCGCACGTCGCCGGCGTCGGCATGCCGCAGCCGCGCCGCTCCTGTCGGCGCCGGGTGGACGCGGCGGCGCCCTCGGCCGGCTGAACTGGCGGTACGCCTACACGACCTTTCTCGTCGGACGGCTCGCGGCGCGCTGCGCGTTGGCGGCGACGCGGCGCCGCGATCCCTGAACCCTGGGCGCAGTTGCGTTGAGCGCATGACCTCCTGGCGGAGCCCGTTGTCCCCGGACGATCGCGCGCATGGCAGGCGCGACACCCGGCAGTCGACCGGGAGCGCGTCGACTGCTCCGGGTGCCGGCAGTCGCTCGACGCGTCGGGTTCCGCATAGGATGGTGCGGTGATCAGCACTCGCAAGGAGGTTCGCATGACGAGACTGTGCTCGCACGTCGCGGCCGGCATCGCGCTGGCAGGCGTGCCCGTGTTACTGCTCTGCGGTTCGACTCCCGCCGCCTCGGCCGCGCGCCGGCCTGGCGCGAACGTTCAGGCCGAGCGCTCGCCTGCCCCGGTAACTGTGCAGGACGACGCGGCCCTGCGCGAGGTGGTGCGCCTGTACGTCAACGCCCGCGAGGCGCGCGACCCGGTCGCGATCGGTGCCCTCTTCACCGCCGACGTCGACCAGCTCGTGTCGTCGGGTGAATGGCGACGTGGCCGCGACGCCCTGGTGACGGGCACGCTCGCCTCGTCGGCGCAGACCGGTGGCACACGGTCGATCACGGTCGAGACCGTGCGGATGCTCGGGCCCGGGGTGGCGCTGGTCGATGGCCGCTACGAAATCAGCGGGCTGGCGGGCGGCGCGGTACGGCGGATGTGGAGCAGCTTCGTGATGGTGCGGCAGGACGGCACGTGGCGGATCAGCGCGATCCGCAACATGGCGCCGACGACGCCGGCGGTGGGGCCAGGGGCGGCCCCCAGATAGCCGTCGTCGG
>JAEUQQ010000565.1 GCA_016789685.1 Acidobacteriota bacterium
GCTGCCGACTCACCCGCGGCCAAGGGCGGCGTCAAGGACGGCGACATCGTCACGAGCTTCGACGGCGAGCGCGTGCGCAGCGCCCGCCAGTTCTCGCGCCTCGTCGAAGAGACCCCGTCGGGCCGCAGCGTCAAGGCGCAGGTGCTCCGCAACGGCGCGCCTGTCGACCTGACCGTGACGCCCCAGGCCCCTGAGCCAGCGCGGATGTCTGGCCTCATGCCGGGTGGGCGCGAGTTCGAGTTCTTCGGGGCGCCCGGCGAGGGCAACACGTTCGAGTGGCGCAGCGACGAGCCCGGGCCGCGCCTGCGCCTCAAGCGCGAGGGGCCGATGCGGATGCCGGCGCCCGGTGGGCCCGCCCCCGGGCTCAGGATGATGCCCGAGGTGATGCGCGACTTCGACATCCAGATGCGTGCCGGCCGGGGCCGCCTCGGCGTGGGCGTGCAGGACCTGACCCCTGAACTCGCCGAGTACTTCGGCGTGAAGGAAGGCGTGCTCGTGACCTCGGTGCAGAAGGATGGCGCCGCCGCGAAGGCGGGCGTGAAGGCGGGCGACGTCATCACGACCGTTGACGGCACGTCGATCGACGATGCCGCCGAACTGCGCACGCGGGTCTGGAAGGACGGCGCCGCCGCCGACGTGGCGCTCGGCATCTCGCGCGAACGGAAGGCTCAGACGCTGAAGGTACAGCTGCCCGCCGCCACCGAGGGCAAGGCCATCGGCGACAAGATCGGCGACGTCGAAAAGGTCGAGAAGATCGAGAAGAAGGTGATCAAGCGCAAGGTGTAGCCACCGCCCCGCCCTGAGCGAGCCCTGAGCGAGCCCTGAGCGAGCCCGAAGGGCGAGTCGAAGGGCGAGTCGAAGGGCGAGTCGAAGGACTAGCGCGCCGCCACGTCGCGCAGCGGTTCCTGCTGCTGCGCGGCGTGCGCCGGAGCCACCAGCGTCGAGAGCTGGGCGGCTACGAGGCGTGCAATCTGCCGCATCATCTCGCTGCCCTCGCGCCCGTGCCGCACCTCGGCCGCAATGACGCCGATGCAGCCCTGGGGCGCCAGCAGCGGAACCGCGATCGCGCCGTTCGACATCCCGTTGGTCTTGACGATCTGGACGTCGTGGTGCCTGAAGGCGGCGGCCGTGGCGTTGTCGGCCTGGCGGTCGATGGCCGGCATCCGCGCAAGCGCCTGCGCGGGATACCCGTGCGCGAGCGAGGCTCGCAGGTGCGTGCCGTTGCGGTCGATGAGCCACACCACGAAGCCGCTTGCGTCGAGTAACCGCGCCGAACGCTCGAGCAACCCGGGCAACTCCTGCGAGTCGACCAGGCGCGCGAAATCGGTGCACAGGTCGGCCGCGGCGCGTACTTCCGGCGCCTTCTTCCGCTCGCGTGCCGCGTTCGCATCGTCGTGGGCTACCTGCGCGGGCAGGGGCACCGCGTCGTGCGCAGCCATGGTCACCGCGCCGGCAGGCGCGGCGGTCGCGACCGGCGCCGATGCCCGAGCGGGTGCCGCGTCGCGAAGCGACAGGCCGGGCTCGTCGGTCGGCACGGCGTCGGCCACGAGGCTCTCGCTCCTGGCGCCGGCAGACGGCAACAGCAACCCGGCAATCAGCAACGCCAGGCCGCCACAGACGGCCACGGCAATCGCCTCGTTGGTCCTGACGGCTGCGACCTCACTGTCAGTGGCACCGAACTCACTCTGCCGTGCCGAGTCGACGCGCTGGAGGACGCCGCTCGTGCCGTCGAGTCCCTCACCGAACAGGGCCCGGGCGGCCGCGCTGCGCTCGTCACGTGCGAGCTGTGCGCCGACCAGGGCGTGAAGCTCGCGCAGATCGGTGAGCGAAGTGACCGCCGCGTCGAGATCGTTGGTGGCGTCGGCCGTGTGACTCCGCTGCCGGAGGGCCGAGACATCGGCGATCGCGCTGTCGAGCGCCGCGGCCGCGCGAGGCATCCAGTAATCGGCACCCTGGCCCGGGGCAACCGACGCGAGCCAGGCCAGTCGCACGTCGCCGATCGACACCATGGCGCGCTCGGCCGCGCGGTCGAAATCACGTGCGGCGAGGCGCTGCGATCGCGCGCGGCCCTCGAAGACAAACACCGTGTAGGCGGTTGCGGCGAGCGCGGCAACCATGACGGCAAACAACGTGAGGCGGACTCCGCGCCTGTTCATCTCGCTCATCCCCCGGGACGAAAGCGTCACACGCTAGATGCTGGGCCCGTGTGAACCGCGCGTACTATAACATGCGATTTCACGCTCCTTCCGGTGACTCCTTGCCGCCTGGCGCGCGCACGCGACCACGATGCACGCCGACGTCATCATCAACCCCGTGTCGGGCCATCACGCAGGTGACGGCGACGCCATCCGTCGTCGTCGCGCGCTGATCGACGAGGCCGCGCAGCACGCCGGCGTCAACGTCACCGTGCACGAGACATCGCACCGCGGCCATGCGACGACTCTCGCGCGCGATGCCGCCTCCCGTGCCAGCGCGCTGGTCGTCGCGTGGGGCGGCGACGGCACCGTCAACGAGGTGGCGGCCGGCCTTGCGGGCAGTGACACCGCGATGGCGATCGTGCCAGCCGGCTCCGGCAACGGCCTCGCGCGCGAGCTCGAACTCCCGATCGACCCGCCGCGCGCGCTCGCGCTCGCGTTCGCGCGCCGCTCCCGCGTGATCGATCTCGGCGAGCTGAACGGACGCGTGTTCGTCAACGTGGGCGGCGTCGGATTCGACGCGTGCGTGGCACGCGCCTTCAACGCAAGCCGCCGCGGCGGATGGGGCCTGCCGCGATACGTGCGCCTGGCCCTGCGTGAGGCACGGCACTACGAGCCAGCGGTCTACCGCATCAGCGGCGCTTTCGCGCCGATTTCGGCGCGCGCCTACGTCGTGGCGGTCGCCAACTCACCGCAGTATGGCAACGGTGCCCGCATCGCCCCCCGCGCGCGCATGGACGATGGCGCGCTCGACATGGTGATCGTCGACGACGCGCCGGTCTGGCGACTGATCGTCGAGGCGAGGCGCCTGTTCACGGGCTCGGCCAACGCGGCGGAGTACGTCCGCACGACCCGGCTGGCCGAGGCCCTGATCGAGAGCGACGCGCCGATGCCGATGCACGTCGATGGCGAGTCGATCGACTCCGACGTGCGCGCCGTCGTGCGCGTGCGGCGCGGTGCCCTGCATGTCGTCGTGCCGCGGTAGCGAGACGTCGCCCGGGGCCGACGTGTGCTGACCACCAGGCAGCTCCGGGCGTCGGCCGACCGCGTGCGCGCGAGCGCCGGTGTGCGCGTGGCCCTCGCCGTGGTCGCACTGTCGGGTGGGCTGGTGACCGCCAGTGCGACAACGCAACTTCCGTCACCACCCGGGCAGGCACTCAGCGCCGGCGAGCGCCAGGCGCTGGTGCGGTTGCGTGAGAGACGGCCGCCGACGCCGGCTCCGCTCTTCCTGATCACCGATCCGAACAAGGACCCCGACGACCTGGTCGTGCTCGTGCTGTTGCGCGCGCTCAGTGCCGAGGGGTGGATCGATCCGCGGTGCGTGATTGCGACGCTCGGGAATCGCGACACGCGTCGCGCCAGGGCGGAGTTCGCGCGCGCGGTGCTCGACAGCCTGGGCCTCGGCCACGTCCGCGTCGGGGTTGGGCGCGACTACGACCAGGACGTTCGCGATGCCGATGGCGGGATCGACGAGGCCGCCACGGCGGCGCGCCGGCGCGATCACGCGGTGCGCCTTCCCCACGACCTCGCCGCGCCGACCGGCCGCGTCGTCGCGGACGATGGCGGTGCGCTCCTCAGGCGCGAGCTCGCGCAGGTCGCCGACCACACCGCCGTGATCGTGGTGAATGCCGGGATGAGCGACGTCGCTGCGCTGCTTACCACCGACGGCGCACTCGTGGCCCGCAAGGTCGCGCAGGTCGTGGTGATGGGCGGCGTGCTGCCGGCGGCCGATGCCGGTGGGCGCATCGTTCCCGACGCCCGCGCGTACAACCACACCACCGACCAGGCGGCGGCCGTCATCACGTACGCGCACGTCCAGTCGCTCGGGATTCCCCTGGTGGTGGTCACGCGCGAGGCGGCCTATGCGGCGGCGGTTCCGCGGCGGTTCTACGATCGGCTCGCGGCAACCGGCCACCCGCTGGGCGAACGGCTGCGCACGCAGCAGCGTCAGTCGCTCGAGCAGCTCTGGAACGGGATCCGCAACGGCGAGCTTCCGCCGGCGCTGACCCCCGAGTGGTTTCTCGCCACGTTCACCGGCGTCGTTGCGGGTACCCCCGAGGGGCGGCAGGCGCTGGCGCGTGCCGAGCGCGAGGGCTTCGGCGATGTCTGGCCACAGGTCAGCCGGTTCAACCTGTATGATCCCCTTGCACTGCTCGCAGCAACGCCCGCGACGTCGGGGATTCTGTTCCGTCCGGGCCGCCTGCGTGGTGTGACCAGCGACGTGCGGATCATCGATGGCGCCGCGATCGGCGATGCGGCACTCCTCGCCGAGGTTCTCGGTGGGCTCGGCGCCGAGAGCCTGCGCCGACCCTGAACCGGGTTTGCGCGAACGCAGGGGTCGCGGCGGCGCGGCCTCGAACGCGGGGCGCCTCACCAGGCGCGACGCCCCGAACGCGAGCGGGCACGATCCGCGCTGCGGTCAACGCCACGGCGCGTGCGTTGGCGCGCCTGGCACGGAGGTCAGCATGAGTTGCGCCGAGTACGGTCGTTTCGCCGACTACTACGACCATGTGCCGATCTACCGCGATCGCCCCGACGTCGCGTTCTTCGTCGAGATGGCGTGCCGTGCCGGCGGTGACGTCCTCGAGATGGGCTGTGGCACGGGGCGTGTGCTGCTGCCCTGCGCGCGCGCCGGTGCCCCGATGGTCGGCGTTGATCTGTCGCCGACGATGCTCGATCAGGCTCGCGCGCACCTGGCGGGCGAGCCCTCAGACGTCCGGTCGCGCGTGCAGCTGGTCTGCGGTGACATGCGCGAGTTCGACCTCGGGCAGACGTTCGCGCTGATCACGCTGCCCTTCCGCGGATTCCAGCACATGATGACGCCCGGCGATCAGCGCGCCGCGCTCAGGCGTCTGCGCGCGCACCTGGCGCCAGGCGGCCTGCTGGTGCTCGACCTGTTCAACCCGTCGATTCCGTTTCTCGGTGACGAGCGCTTCACCATGCACCCGATCGTGGAGCCGGAGTTCCGGATGCCCGACGGGCGCACGGTCGTGCGGAGTTACCGGATTGCGTCGCGCGACTACGCGGCGCAGACGCAGGAGGTGGAGTTCACGTTTGCGGTCACCTGGCCGGATGGCCGCCTCGAGCGCCACACCGAGCGGTTCTCGATCCGCTACACCTTCAGGTACGAGCTCGAGTACTTGCTCCAGTGCGAAGGCTTCACGGTCGAGGCGATCTACGGCGACTACGATCGGTCGCCGTTTGGCGCGAGGTATCCCGGCGAGCTGATTGCGCTGGCCCGCGGCTGACGCCCTCAGGGCACCGGCTTGAGCGGGATCACGTTGGCGCGCGGTGCGGCCTCGAACATCCGCTCGAACTTGAACGGGGGCAGGTCGAGGAACATCGCGTCCCACTTGACGCGCTCTGAGGCGTTCGACGACTCGAGCCACGTCGAGGCCTTCTGCGGCTTGAGGTACTCGAGCTCGGCGAGGCGGGCGAAGGCTGGCGAGTCTGGCACGGTGGCGACGATGGCGTCGCGGACCTGCCTGAGCGACTCGTACCCCAGGGGCACCTGCATGGCGATCGCGAGGTCGCTGAGGATCTGCCAGTCGTCACGCGCCTCGCCCGGCGGGACGATGGCCGTGTTGGTGGTCTGGCACTGCCCCGTCATGTTGGTGAAGGCCGCGTGCTTCTCTGGCCAGGCCGAGCCGGGGAGCACGACGTCGGCGGCGCGGCTCAGATCGGTCGCGACCACACCCTGCACCGCAAGGAAGGTGAGCGTGCCGCTCTGGCGCGCGGCCGCGAGCCACGACAGGTCGCCGAGGTTGCCGGCGGGCCCGGGGTCGAGGACGAAGACCGCCTTGAGGCGCCCGCTCTCGACCAGCGCCTTGAGCGCCGACAGGTCTGGTGCTGCCTCGGCGCCGACCAGCCCGAGGGCGCGTGCGCCGGCGACATTCGGCGCGTTGACCTCGGGGATGCGGAACTTCGTGTCGGCGGGCTGGTCCTTGGCGCTCGACGTCCAGCTCACCGAGATGGCCTGTGGCGCCGCGTCACCCAGGAGCTCCTGCGCAATGCGGCCGAGCAGGAACATCTCTTCGTGCGAGGCATGCGCCGACACGAGGAAGCGAAGTCCGTCGCGGCCCGCCGACCTGAGCTTTTCGCCGGCGAGGGCGAGGGCGTCAGTCCACGGACGCGGCTGCTGGTTGATCAGCGGCTGCGACAGGCGCTGGTCGCCTTCGACCCAGTGGTAGCCGAAGCGGCCGAGGTCGCACATCCAGTAGCCGTTGACCTCGGGGTTGAGGCGCGGCGTGGTGCGGATCAGTTGCGCGCCCTTGGCCCACTCCTGCTTGGCCTTGATCCAGAGCGTGGTGTTGCAGCCCTTCTCGCACAGCGTGCAGACCGTGTCGACGGCGTTGGGGTTGTCCCACGGACGCGACTTGAAGCGGTAGTCGCGGGTCGTGATCGCGCCGACCGGGCAGACATCCATGAGGTTGCCCGACAGCAGCGAGTGCACGCCTTCGTCACGCGACGTGCCGATCTCGCTGTGGTAGCCGCGGTTGATGACGCCGATCTGCGGGTCGCCGTCGATCTCGCGCATGAAGCGGGCGCAGCGGGTGCACATGATGCACCGGTTGCGATTGAGCATCAGCGTCGGCCCGAAGTCGACATCGGCCTTGACGCCGTCGCCGTCGAAGGTGCGCCGCTCGAACTCCATGCGGCTGTCCTTGGGGCCGAACGCGTACGAAAAATCCTGCAGCGGGCACTCGCCGCCCTTGTCGCAGACGGGGCAGTCGAGCGGGTGGTTGATCAGCAGGAACTCGAAGACGCCGGCGCGCGCGGCGAGCACCTCGGGTGTCGACGTGTGGACGATCATGCCGTCGCCGGCCACGACCGAACACGACACCTGCAGCTTGGGCATCTTCTCGACCTTCACGAGACAGACCCGGCAGTTGCCATCGACCCCGAGGCCGGGGTGGTAGCAGTAGTACGGGATCTTGATGCCGTTCTGGATGGCAGCCTGCAGCACGGTCGTGCCCTTGGGGACCGTGAGCTCCCTGCCGTCGATGGTGAAGGTGACGGTCGACATAGACTGCCGATTCTACACCACGAAAACGTGCTGTTCGGGATCAGGCGGGGCCGGGTGGCGGGTGGGCCTGACGCCTCGCGCGCCCGGGGCCTCGCGGGCGCCTCGCGCCCCGCTCGAGGCGCTGCCGCGCGAGGCGTCAGCGAGTGCGCGACAGGCGCACCAGCGACCCGCCGTGCTCGACGCGCATGTCGCGGGCCGGGCCGCCGCCCGGGAGCGGGAAGCGGACCTGCTCGGCGTTGACCGGGATGATCGCCGTCTGGCGCTGGCCCTGGACGTCGGTGTAGCTGACCGTCACCGGGAAGTCGTAGACCAGGTCGCCATCCTGATCGACTACCACGACCGACTGTGTCTGGCCCGATTCCACGCGCCAGGCCGCCCTCGGGATGCCGAACTCGTACACCCACCGCTCGAAGAAACGTTCGAGCGACTGACCGGCGGCCTGTTCGAACGCGCGCCTGACGTCGTCGGTGCCGATCTTGCGGAACCGGCTGGCGCGGTAAAGGGCCTTGAGCGCCTCGAAGAAGCGTTCGTCACCCATCAGGCCCCGGAGCATGTGCAGGACGACGGCGCTCTTGTTGTAGATGACGGCACGGAAGACCCGCGATTCGTTCCGGATGTGCCCGAGCCGATAGCCGAGCCAGATCGGGCCCTGGCCGGTGTATTCGAGCGCCGACCGTCGCATCTTGCCCAGCACCGACTCGAGCAGATCGGGGCCGCCCCGGCGCTCGGCGTAGAGAAGCGCGAAATACTGGGCGAACCCCTCGCTGATCCACTGCTCGTGGTAGCTCTTCCAGCCCACCGCCTGGCCCCAGTACTGGTGCGCCAGTTCATGCGCCAGGAAGAACTGGGGGAACTCGTCGAAATACACCGGGTCGTTGCGCCAGAGGTACGGCGAGGTCGGCAGCGGCTGGTGCAGGAGGGCGAAATAGGCCGGACTGTGGCCGCCCGGCAGTTCGTGATCGACCAGCGTCAGCGCGAACGACGGGTAGGGCAGGTCATCGACCAGCGCGCCGTACACCTCGAAGATCTGACGCGACAACTCTGCCAGCGCGCGGCCGCGCGACACCTGGCGTGGGTTGGCCACGACCGAGAGGTCGAGCGTCGAGTAGAAGGCTCCCTGCGGCACGGGCCGCGCCTCGCCGAAGCCGCTCAGGACGAGGCCGCGTTGGGGCGAAACCTCGGGTCCGGTGGCCGGTTCGGATGCCGGACTGGTCGCGGGCGGGGCAGGCGGCAGTTCAACGGTGGCGCTGGTCGACGGTGCCAGCTTCGACACGACCCAGGCCAGGTATCGCACGGGCTGGCGCGCGGCGAACTCGTAGGTCGTCACGCCCGCGTCCCTGGGGCCCGTCCCGGCCTTGACCGTCGGCGTGCCCGCGGGCTCGCCCGACGCCATGACCTGGTAGGTCGAGGGGACGGTCAGGCGCATCGTCGCCGTCGCGTAGTCGGTGACCGGGGCCTGCGGATACCAGTCCGTCCGGTTCGTGAAGACCCAGCGCGGTTCCGGCGTCAGCACGGGGGCGTCGGGGAACAGCACCCCCGCGTCCTGCGGTTCGCCCGCGAGGGCGACCTCGCGGTCAGGGGGCAGCGACTGGAGCCGACCGGCGTACGTGATGGTGAGGGTGATCAGCTCGCCCTGCGACAGCGGGGTCGGCAACGACACGAGCAGGTTGTTCTGCCCGCGGACGCGCAGCGCGAGCAGGCGTCCAGCACGGTCGCCGACGACCGAACGGACCACCAGCGATTCGGCCAGCTTCACCGTGAACGTCGAGAGCACGTACGACCTGACGCGCACCGTCATCGTCGCGCGTCCCTCCATCCACTCGCGCAGCGGCGTGTAGGTGGCATCGACCGAGTAGTCGAGCACGTCGTAGTCGGCCAGCATGTCTTCGTCGTAGCCCCGCCCGCGCGACGCCAGGCGGCGCTGCGAGGCGTAGACCGCGATGTTGCGCCGGGCTTGCCGGTCGAAGAGCGAGATGTCTTCGGCCTCGTTGTTCGAATGCGTGTACGTCAGCTCGCCGTATTTCCTGGTGCGGACGGTCGTGAGCAGGTCGCCAAACCCGGGGATCAGCGTCCAGGTGTCGCGACTCAGGTCGCTCAGATCGAGGCTGAACGACCGCGACACTTCCTCGGTGAACACGGCCCGCGCCTTCTCGAACTGCTGCCGGTCGACCGGGCGGGGCACGAGCGCGTTGGCGTTCACCCGGTCGCGCACGTCCTGCGGGTTGAGGCGGATCCAGGCCACCGAAAACGGCGCGACGAGCGTGGACTTGCCGCTGAACAGCTTCACCTGCACCTGCTCGGCCTCTGGACGTGGGCTGAACGTCATCGTGCCGTTGCCGAGGATGACCAGGGCCGTGATGCCGTCGGGCGTCATGGCGACGAAGGCCTCGCCGCGGTCGACCGCGATCTCGACGTCTTCGCCCGTCAGGCGGAGGTTGTCGATCGAGTACTGCGTGGACTCGTCGAGCGACAGCTTGTAGAGACCATCGACGAGCGTGAGACGGTCGAAGGCGACGATGCGCCACGGGGCCCCGGGAAGATTGTCGAATCGGCGGAGGTCGAACCGGATCGTGGCGATGCGACCGGCGTTTGCGGTTTCGCTGAACGATTCCACGACCACGCGGTAGCCACTGGATTCGATGCCCGGGATGGGGGCACGGTCGCGCTCACGGAACGTGGTCTGCCTGGCGTTGGGAATCGCGAGGTCGGCGATCGCGGCAGTCACCTCGGCGTCGGGCATGAGGGGCCCGAAGAGCGTTCGCAGCGCATCGGTATTGCTGGCGTTGACGAGTTGTTCGATGGTCGCGATGAACTCGATGGTCGGGCTGGCCGGAGCGTCGGCGGCCGGTGGTGCCTGCGCGGCCTGCGCCGGCCCAGGCGCGGTCGAGGCCGCAGCCGCCAGGCGTCCGTCCTGCAGACCTCCGTCGTGCGCGACCGGCGATACCGCGGCGGCGAGCGGTATCACTGACAGCGTGACGGCGACTCCCACGAAGCGCAACATCTGCAGGTATCGGCGCATGCAGTGCACGAGAACGGTGTCAGTCGATTGTAGCCCTGTGACAACGCGTGGTGTCATCTGACCCCGTTCCTCATGTCCCTTTCCACCAAATCGGGTCAGACCCCAATTCCACGCCACGAAGGGGCGATTGCACGCGATCGGGC
This sequence comes from Acidobacteriota bacterium, assembly GCA_016789685.1. GTDB lineage: Bacteria > Acidobacteriota > Vicinamibacteria > Vicinamibacterales > JAFNAJ01 > JAEUQQ01. Next base: position 10,384 of record JAEUQQ010000565.1, read on the forward strand.
GCGATTCCTGCGGGGCGGCGGTTGGGACGCGGAATTGGGGTCAGGCTCTCATCATCTGGGGGTGTCAGTGTGACAACGCGGGGAGCGGTGGGAGGCGGCGGGCGACCACGACGGTGAGGTCGTCGGCCAGACGTTGGTCGCCGACATGCATTTCCACGGCGGCAAAGATATCGCGACTCAGGTCGGGAGCGGTGGCGTCGGGGCGCAGCGCGAGCACCCGCTCGATGCCGGCCTCGTCGAACGCGACACCCGACTCCGATTCGGCCTCGGTGATGCCGTCGCTGTAGAGCACGATGAGATCGCCGGGCTCGAGGTGGTCGTTCGACGTCGCGTACTTCGACTTCTTCGACAAGCCGAGGGCGATGCCACCCTGCGCGAGGCGGGCAAAGGTGCCGTCACGCCGCCGTACGATCGGGGGCAGGTGACCGGCGTTGACGTATTCCACGTTGCCCGACGCCGGATCGATCACGGCGAAGAAGAGCGTGATGAAGCGCGACGAGGGGGAATGGCGCGCGATCTGGAGGTTGAGGCGCTCGACGAGCGGTGCCGGCTCGAGCCCCTCGTCGAGCAGGGTCCGCATGATGGCCAGCAACAGGGCCATGAGCAGCGCCGCCGGGCTGCCCTTGCCGGCGACGTCGCCCACGGCCACGATCACGCGGCCGTCGGGCATCTGGCTGATCTCGTAGAAGTCGCCGCCGACCGTGTTGGCGGGCCGCGTCAGGCCAAACGTCTCGATCCCCTCGGCCCGGAACGCATCGCGCGGCAGCATCTGCTTCTGGATGTCGCGCGCGATTTCGAGGTCGTTCTTCAGCGAGAGCCGGTCGGCGACCTCGAGGATGACGAGCAGGTTGAGCAGGACGAACCCGACAAGGAGCAGCACCGTGCCGTCGCGCCACGTCGGCACGAGCATCGGGATGCTGACGACCCCGGTCGGCGCCCACCGCAGGTCGAAGCCCGTGAACAGTTCGAGCAAGCCGATGAGCGAGGCCAGCAGGGCCACGCCGTAGATGAGCCGTCGCGCGGGCGACAGCTTCATGGTGAATGCCAGGAAGAGGTCGTTCAGGCGATGCGCCCGCTCGTACCAGGGCTTGCCTTCGTCAGGATCTGGCTTGAGGCCTTGCGAGAAATAGCGGTACGCGTCACGAGTATCGCGCTTGAAGAGGCGGTGGACCTCTTCACGCGTGATGTCGCTCGTGTAGGTATCGAGGAACGACCTGACCTTCGACGCCGTGGATCGGCGGGGTGTCGCCTGTGTGGCCACGCGCTGAGTCTACGCGAGCCACGCCGGGGTGGTTCCCCCGGGCGCTGGGTGCGGGCGATCTCAGAAGGCGAAGAGTCGGGCGGGCGAGACGAACAGCAGGTAGATCCAGGGCGCGATGGCGGCGGCCAGGTAGAGGCCGGTCAGTGCCGCGACGATGCGGTGCACGGTCAGCAGGTGGAGGAGGCTGCCGCACCCGACGGCCGCCAGCTTGGCCCCGGTGAGGGCGAGACCCGGTCCGACGTGATGCATGAGGTACGCGAGCAGGGGATTGGCCTCGATCATCCTGCCGAAGGCGTGGACGCCCAGGTAGGTGAACACCCCGTCTGCGGCCTGCGCGCAGAGGAACAGAAGGATGGCGGCGTTGCCGAACGTGGTGTGTCGGTACTCGCGAAAGCGCCCCAGAGCGTCCATAAAGTCTGCTTCCAGGGCGCCTTGTGCGGCTGTTTTGCCCCGGATCCTCTTGATGGACGATGAGTTATCAGATTTGATGCCAGATCCGGCTCGTCAGCGCCTCAGCGCCCGATCGCGAACACCACCGCCTGGTCGATGCGTGCCACCGGGCGGGCACCAGACGAGAGCAGCCAGGCTTCCATCTCGGCGGCCCCCGCCTGGCTGTAGGCGCGCGCATGCAGGACGACGTGCGTTGCGCCGCAGCCGCGCAGGGCGGCCGCGGCCGCCTGCGGATCCCGTCGTGGGTCGTCGAAGTACGTCCGCAGCGACAGGTAGCGGAGTGGAAAGCCGCCACTGTAGCCATTGACCAGGCGCCGCCAGTGCTGGGTCGACCGGTACACGTGCTGCAGTTCCCACGACACGTCGCCAAACGGGAACTCGACCAGCACCGCATCCTCGGGGAGCGTGTCGAGCCACCGGGCCAGGGCCGAGGGCGCACTGCCTGGCGCCACGCGCGCTGGCGGGGCCAGTTCGCGGTCAGGGGCCGACAGGTTCAACGGGAGCGGGGCCACGGTGCCTTCGGCCAGGACGAGGGCTCCGGCGACGCCGCACACCCACGGAGCCGCCGCTGTGCGCCGCCGCGCGAGTGCCGCGAGGCCGAGGCCGGCCAGCGTCGCGATCGCGAGCGCGGCGACGAACGCCAGGCGCGCGGGCACCCGCAATCCATCGACGCCCGGGACGTATTCGTAGAGCCACGCGTAGATCGGCAGGCCTCCCAGCAGGCGCCCGTCGGCCTGTGGCACCGGACCCAGCGACAGCCAGGCCGCCATGGCGCCCATCACCACGAACGCCATCGTCGGCGAGCGCCAGCCGACGGCCAGCAGGCGCCGTGCCCGTGCCGACGTCGCCACGAGGACGAGCGCCGCGACGAACGTCAGGCGCGCCACACGATCGAAGCTCGTGAGCCGGATCACCAGCGGGCCGATCACGTACTTGCCGCCTGCGCCGCCAAGGATGAGCAGGGCGGCGATGCCGAACGTCACGACCGAGACGATGGCCAGCGCGCGCAGCCCCTGCATCCACCATCGCCGATCGTCCCGCACGGAGCCTCGCGAGCGTTGCCAGCCATCCCTCGCTGCCAGTGCTATGGCCGCGGCCGTCAGCAACAGCGCGACCATGCCCATGAACAGGTCGCCTTCAGGCCTCGGGAGCGCGGCGATGACGCCTCCCCAGAGCCGCATCATCGCGTTGGCCGTCGCGTACGAGAGCGTGTCGGCCGAGTAGCCGACGACCTCTGACATCGGGCGCTGCGAGGCGGTCATGGCGCGCAGCTGCAGGTAGGGCAGCATGAACGGCACCGTGGCTGCGGCGGTGGCCGCGGCGGCCGCGATCAACGCGAGCCATCGCCGCCCATCGAACAGGCGGCCGTGGCGCGCGAGGCTCCAGATCACGAACGGTGGCACGAACAGCGCGAAGTAGATCAGGAAGTATCCGCACGACAGGTTCTGCGCGACCAGTGCAGCCGTCGCTCCTGTCAGGGCGCGCCGCGATCCCGACGCGGTCCAGCGCGCGAAGCCGTACAGCGCAAACGGCATCCACTGCACGCTGATGACCTGCAGGTGCGACATCTGCGCCCACCGGTAGGGCACGAAGGCAAAGACGAGCCCCGCCACGAACGCCGCGCGCCAGTCGTCGGTGTAGTGTCTCGCGAGCAGGTAGGCGCCGAGCCCCGAGAGCACGAACGACGAGAGGAACAGGAGGTTGTAGCAGAGGATCAGGTTGCCGGTCAGCGCATAGACCGGCAGGATCTGGATCGTCTGCGCGACGAGCAGCTCCGAGTAGGCGAGCGTGAGCGGCGCCGGGTAGAAGATGTTGGCGTCGAGGATGCCGCGCAGGGCACCGATGTCGCCGCCCAGGGCCCGCAGGGCGTGATCGGCGTTCCAGCCGAGGATCCAGCAGTTGAGCAGCGAGTCGCCGAGATCCCAGGGGATGTCGCGCGTGAGTCCGGGCGCGAGCGGCCACGTCATCACCAGCGTCAGCACGACGTACCACGCGGCGGCACGTCCCGCCGTTGCGGGCCACCATCCCTGCCCCCCGTCGCGACCGATTGGTGCGGCGACGCGCGGTGTCACGGCGGCATCCTGGCCGGGATCAGACATCCGTGACTGCGATGTCGTCGGCGAACTGCAGCAGATCCTGCACGACCACCTGCACGATGGCGGCCGTCGGCACCGCGAGCAGCGCGCCGATGATGCCCTGCAGCGACGCGCCGATCATCAGCGCGATCATCACGGTGATGGCGCTCACACCCACCTGCTTCTCCATGATCTTCGGGACCAGCACGTTGTTCTCGATCTGCTGCTGGATGAAGA